>JASKJZ010000172.1 GCA_030154385.1 Clostridiales bacterium | reverse complement strand
AGCTCTTTTCTTAGCCTTCGACTTGCATCATCCACGGCATTTTTATCAACCATCGATTTATACTGCGAAAAAAGCTGTAAAAACGCTTCTTTTTTTTCTCCCGTAAAACTACCAGCTTGAAAGATTTTATCCATGCTGTCATGAAGCATAACGACTTTTTCTTTTACCGAAGTTGCAATTTCTTCTGGCACCTCCCCCGATAAAATCATATAATAAAGGTTTTCCAATTCATCTCGATCAATATCTAAGGTTCTGCCCGTCTTTTTTTCTAATAGAAGGTCAAGTGTATTTAGCTTTTCAACCATACGGTCAATCGAATCAATTAATTCCTTATCCGGATTTTTATTTTTGGCATTTAATGTTATAATACACCGAGCAACCTGTTTAAACAGGCAATACTCTCCCTTATCGTACAATTTTTTTGCCGTAGCTTTTAGAAACTGATAGATTTCGGTGCATTCTAAAATGAGCTGTCTTGCCAGCTCCGTCTGTTCTTCAATATGGTAAACACAAATGGTTTCATTTTGATAAAATTCCTTTTGAACTTCTATTGGCACCCCTGCACACTCGCTATAATACTCCGCTTTCCTCATATCCAAAAGCTCGCTCATCTCGTAGTCTTCCATTACAGAAAGCTCTTTAAGCTCTGGTACGTTAAAGTCCACTTTTTTAGCCTGTATTTGATATCGCTCGTAATAGTCTTGTAAAAATATACATAAATCCCGTGCTTCGTTTGAAAGCTCCTCCACGATTCCTCGTAGCTCACGGATATACCGGCTTAATGATGCAACCATTAAACCTCCATATTCTTTATTTTTATGAATAATTGTTTCGATATCGCCTGGAGACCTTACAGAAAATGGATAAATCACTGCATTATCATATGCGGTATACGTTACAGAGCTGCTTCCGCTATATAAATCACAAATTCCAAGAAAATTTCCAGTACCTAAGATTGTCTGCATCCCCTCACGCTGTACTAAAATCCTCCCCTTTAATACCAGACAGACCGATGTAATTGTCTCGTTTTCTTCCCAAATCGGGACGCCTTTTACAATCTGATTCATTGCATTCATATTAAGTTTTAATCCCATCGTTTCGATCCCCCTCTAATGGTAGGTGCATAGACACTTCTATTATAAATCAAAAAACCATTTTCCGAAAGATAAAAATCCTCGAATAAAACCACAGAATCCATTTTGGACATGAAAAAAAGACGCATTTTGCGTCCTTCAAATCCTTATATTAAACTCCGCACGCCTTGCTTTGAATATAGATCATACACGTTACCTTAGCAGTTAGCTCGATCCAGGCTCCCTCGCGGCACATAAGAGATTTCACTTAGTGCTGCTTCATTCCTGACCTGACACGATTCATGAATTCCTATTGCGCAAGACCCAAACGTCAACACCACTTACTAAGGGCTGCTATACAAACTACTACCCGAGGCAAAGCATCACCCCTGCTATAGCGGATTGCAGGTACAGGGCACCGCTGACTCCCCGGCTGTGCGGAAACTTTATAAACATGAAAAAATAACACAAAAACAAATGAAATAATAAATAATGAAATAAATAGTGCAAGCAATAGTATAGCGTCTTTTTTCTCATCTGTCAATAGATGCAAGCTTTGCTTTTTGTTTTTCCTCTCGTAATTCTTTAAAAAACTGAGATAGCATGGCACTACAGGCTTCCTCCAAAATGCCTCTTTCTACCTCAACCTGATGATTAAATTGGGGCATTTCTAATAGATTGATAATTGAACCTGCACATCCTGCCTTTTGATTCATACTCGCAATGACGACCCGTTTCATACGGGACTGCACAATGGCACCAGCACACATCTGACAGGGCTCTAACGTAATATACATCGTACAATCCTCCAGTCTCCAGTCTCCTACTGCGCAGCTTGCCTTTTTTATCGCCAAAAGCTCCGCATGTGCCAAAGGATTTTTGCTCGTATTCCGTTTATTATAGCTTCTGGCTATGATTTGATCGTCCCTTACGATTACACAACCAATCGGCACTTCCTTTATTTTATATGCTTTTTTTGCCTGTTTTAAGGCCTCTTTCATATAGACTTGATCCATTACAAAAACCTTACCTTTTTTCCATATATTTGATATACTAAGCATAGAATATGATATTATGATATCACGAAGTGAAAAGGGTGACAATATGAACTTAGAATATCAAACCAAGCATCTTGATTTACGAATCCTTACTGCCTCTTATGCGAAAGCAGTCTGCCAATTTTATCAAAAAAATCGGCTTGCTTTTGAAGAGGTCGAACCTACACGAGTTCCCAATTTTTATACCGAAGAATTTCATGCCTCCAATTTGAGCGCTGAATACAACGAATTCTTACATGGCCGATACCTTCGCCTATTTTTATTTGAAAAAGATGCTCCGACTCAGATTATTGGCTCCATATGCTTTAATAGCTTTCGCTCTGGCTGCTTTATGAGCTGTATTGTAGGCTATAAAATGGATGGAGATTACACCAACAAGGGCTATATGAGTGAGGCCCTCTCCTACTCTATTCACCAAATTATAAAATATGAATACAACATGCATCGCATTGAAGCCATGGTATTACCAAGTAACAAGGCTTCGATACGCATTTTAGAAAAGCTTGGATTTCAAAATGAAGGAATTGCCAGAGAATATGCACATTTAAACGGGGTGTGGCGCGATCACTTTCGATACTCCATGTTAGTATACCAATAGCCGAAATCTCCATAATGAAGTGTCCCTCCATTCTGGGGATAAAACTGGTAAAATCCAGACCTTTTTGCGATTGCCTCCTCGCTCTTGCAATAGATTCCTGGAACCCCAATTAAATATCCATTCTTTGTCTCCCGTAGTCCCAGGTGCCCAAATCGGCGATAAGCGTGTAAGACGAAGTTTTGAATACTAATATAATGATAATGGTCAAATAATTCTGGAAGCGTATAGGGAACGAAGGGATCGGTCACTTCAAACAGACCAATACTCTTTTCTTCTGCTATTTCAAGTTCGCCTTCACACTCGTCTTCAATCTTAGCTTCCTGCTCGGCTTTCCACTCGGTTATCGACTCTCCTTCACTCTCTCTTTTATTTTCTATCTTCTCTACTTTTGGCTTCTCGTCGTTTTCTTCAATCATTCGGAAGGTCTTGAATGAAAGTGCACGATCTTCCCATTCGCTCCCAAAATATTTATCATCGGACAAATAAAAAATGAGCCCTCCCAGCTGTTCAAAGCAGTAGCTGCTTCCTCCAATTTGATCCGCTAATGTAACTACTTGCACCTCAAGCACTCCGTTTTTTACCTCTGCACTGCTAAGTGGAATACCGACAATCATATCTTCCTTACGGCAAAAAGCATATAAGCAAAGAGTTGCATTTACAATTGTTCGCAACCTCATGTGAATCCTTATCCTGCATTCCTGATTTCTTATCTCAATCCTTGCATAGCCGACACTATTTTTTTTGATTCCTTTTTCATAGTTATGGATATACGAAATAAAGCGTTGATAATCCTTCACCTTATCCTCCTAAAAAGCAAAAGGAAAAAAATCCTTTTTTCCATAAATATATTCACGAAAAAAAGGATTTATGTACTATTCTAAATGATACTTCTCCACGATTTTAGTAAGAAGTGCTTCCAAACCAAGTTTTACATCGCGGTAGGTTTTTTCAAAATCGCCTGTATACCATGGATCTGCAATATCTCTTTGTTCACCCGCAATCGCAAGAAGCCGTTCTACCTTATTCTCTTGGTCAGAGCCTACAAGGCGTAATATATTTTTTACATTGTAAGCATCCATTCCAAGAATGTAGTCATATGTCTGGTAATCGGATCGTTTCAACTGTATGGCTCTCTTTCCCTCGCACGATATCCCAATCCCTTTCAAAATCCTTCTGGTTCCTGGATGCACAGGATTTCCAATCTCTTCTGTACTGGTTGCCGCGGAGGCGACCAAAATTTCATTTTCAAGTCCCCTTTTTTGTATCATGTCTCGAAACACAAATTCTGCCATAGGGGATCGGCAGATATTTCCGTGGCAGATGAAAAGTATTCTAATCATAAATTTCTCCTATCAAATAATGCCGTGAAATGCCGTGTTTTGGGACATTCTGCCGACTTGTAATTTTCTTTTTTACTTGCTCGTTTTACTACACTTTTTGCAAAATAAGGCAAATCGTAGCAAATTGAAACCGTGTGTAGTAGTAAAATCGTAGTAGAAATATAGGGTAATTACTACTGCGATTTAGGGGGTTCAGTGAACCCACCCTTTCCGTAAGTGGGTTCATTTTATGCTTTAGGTGGGTTCATTTTTGCCGTTTGGGTGGGTTCATTTTTTAATGAAAGGGTGTGCATTTCAAACAATGAAATATAGGATGCACCTAAGCACATCCCGTTGTCAACTTCATGGAATATCCATTTTATTATCTATTTTCTTGACAAAAGATTTTTTGACAACCATACCCTCTTACTTTTAAAAAGTAAATCCAAAAATAACGCCTTCCTAATTTGAATTTCTATTTATGCAAAAGATATATCATGTCCTTCTGCAATTAATGTATCTCCTATTTCTTCTAGTACTGTTTTAACACTATTCGTCATTTGTTCAGTGGTAAGATTATGAATCATCTCTCTCTTCGCGGTTTCACTCTCAATTATTGGTGTGAGTAAATTTCTTGCGAATTGTTTTCTATCACTACTAGCAAACATATCTTTCAATCTTTTACCATCTAATTTATCTCTTAATTTATCTACAGATTTTTCAGCTTCTTTGTTACTAAGAAGATATTCTGATGCCATATCAGTGAATACATCCTGAATAATCTCCACCATTTCATCTGCATCATCTTCGATAAAAGCACCTACAACAGCATTCGTAGCTTTTCCAGCTGCTGCTCCTGCGACAAGAGAACCTGCAAGACCACCTATAATAGTTCCCACGCCAGGCAAAATAGCTGAACCGGCGGCAGCTCCTGCTATCCAGCCCCCTGTTCCACCTCCAACGGTTGCAGCTGTTCCTGCCATATTTTTAAATAGCTGTTTTCCTGAAATTCGTCCTCTAAATATATTTGCAACATCAAATGAAGAAAGAACAACGAATGTAACGCCCGCCGTAATTGCATTTCCACGTAGAAGTTTCGCTGCACTTTTCATAGCAGCAGCACCGTATATTGGCTTTGCACCATTTCTAAATGCATTAATTAATATTGCTGATGCCTTTGGTCCCATCATTGACACAATGGCCTCAGAACTGCCAACCAATGCACTGTTCAATCCTGCTTTTGATAACTGTGCTGCTAAAATAGATGTTACAAATGCAGTCCCGCCAACCTTTAAACCAGAATAAGTCGCTATTTTTAAAGCATCGTCAAAATCTTCTCCATTCCATACAGATGTAGCCAATGTTATCATTGCAGTAACACCAAATGCTGATGTGGCAATAATAGCTCCATTGACAGCATCATATGTTAAGGATTCAACTGTACCCGCTTTTGCTATATTCTTTGCTTGAGCATATGTAAAATGACCTTTTCTAACAATTTTCTTAGCCTCAGAAGGATCCGAGACACCATTTACTTGTCCATTTCGAATCTTCTCTTCCATTGCTTTTAAGGCTTCATCATATTTATCAGAAGGCACTTCAATCTGCATAGGTTTTCCATCTATCATATACCTAAATGTACCCTTGCCATCTTGCTCAAAGCATTCATTGACACATCTTGCTCCTGTTGCACAGTACTTAGACTGAATGTAAACACCATCTACGATTCTATCTGCCCCATTCTTTGCATTATCATCTCCAACAATCTTTGCATCATGTCCTGTCAAAT
>JASKJZ010000171.1 GCA_030154385.1 Clostridiales bacterium | reverse complement strand
AGCCACACTGCTCCTTTTTGTGTTTTTCCCATTTTCTTTCCTTCGGAGTTAAGAAGCAGTGTAATCGTCATTGCATATGCATCTTTTCCAAGCTTACGACGAATCAACTCGGTGCCTCCTAACATATTGCTCCACTGATCGTCTCCACCAAACTGCATATTACAGCCATACTTTTCATATAGAGCCAGAAAGTCGTAGCTTTGCATAATCATATAATTAAATTCTAAAAAGCTTAAGCCTTTTTCCATTCTCTGCTTATAGCACTCTGCACTAAGCATTCGATTTACACTAAAATGCGCTCCCACATCTCGAAGCAGTTCAATGTAGTTAAGATTCATCAACCAGTCTGCATTATTGACCATCAAAGCCTTTCCCTCTGAAAAGTTAATAAATTTGCTCATCTGCTCTTTAAAGCAATCGCAATTATGCTGGATTGTCTCTACGGTCATCATCTGGCGCATATCCGAGCGTCCCGAAGGATCTCCAATCATTGCGGTTCCTCCGCCAATCAAGGCTATTGGCTTGTTTCCTGCCATTTGAAGACGTTTCATCAAACACAGTGCCATAAAATGTCCTACATGAAGGCTATCTGCGGTTGGATCGAATCCAATATAGAAGGTAGCTTTTCCATTGTTTACTAGTTCCTTAATTTCATCCTCATCGGTTACCTGGGCAATTAGACCTCTTGCCACCAATTCATCATAAACTGTCATAATTCTCCTTTCTCTTTGCCAAATACGACAAAAAACCCCCGTCCTATTGAATAGGACGAGGGTATAATCTCGTGTTACCACCTAATTTTACAGACAACTCACGCGGTCTGCCTCATAAAGTACTGCTAAAAAGCAATACTCTGTCACCGATAACGTGGTGCATTCCGTCACCGCCTACTCCTTGCCTCTTTCGGACAAGTTTCGGAGTGAAGCTCAAAGATGTATTCATAACCTGGGTACCATGCGCCTCTCATCCAACGGCTGCTTTCTGTATGGGATTCCTTGTTATTACTTGTTCTTTTCCTCGCTTTTTTCTCTGTTACTACTGCCGATTATATCATATTTTACTGTCTTGTCAAGACAATTGCGCTAGATTTAAAAGGCTACTGGCATTTTCATATAAAATATTTTTTCGCTCTGTATCGGTAAGTGCCCACTTATTTATGTAGGCAAGAGACTCCGCTTGCCCTCCCCAGGGCAAATCACTTCCAAATAATACTTTGTTGCTGCCATGTGCTCGCAAAATTCGAAGGAACCGCTCTTCTTCGATTTCTTTTAGAATGTAAGCCGTATCAAAATATACGTTTTCACCGACTAGAAGTTCTTCCACCTCATCCCAGTAACCAAAACCTCCAAAATGTGCCATTACTAGCTTTTCTGGTTCCACCTGTCTGATTACATGTTTAATCTGTTTGGGCGTAGCATGGACGATGCTTTGATTCTCATAGGCTTTTCCTGCATGCACCACCTGTACCAGCCCCAGTTCGGAGGCAGCATCTAAAATCCGCAGATAGCGAATATCATCAAACATCATGTTTTGATAGTCGGGGTGGAGCTTTATCCCCTGAAATCCCATACGCGATAGCTCTCTTAGCTCTTCTTTATAGTTGCTTGATTCTGGATGTATGGCTCCAAATGAAATGATTTTTGAAAATTTTTGCTCTCTAGCCGCTTCATTTAAGCCGTGCGCAAACAAATTGATTGAATTGAACTGGCCTGGTCTTGTTGCAACCGGCAAATTTACCGAGCATCTAATCTCATTTTTCTCCATACTGTCAAGAAGCTCTTGTCGACTTCCCTGTGTAAACGGAATCAAACCCGACTCGCCTGCAATCTGTGCGATTGTCTTTTTTGCCATAGCATCGGGAAAAATATGTGTGTGTATATCAATTATCATGTAATGCTTCCTGTCCTTTGTCTTCTGTTTGAGTTGGTATCTCCTGGTCCTCTTTTTTGTTCCAATCCTTCCACAATAGTTGAAGATACTCCATCAACTGCACTTTTTGCTCTTCGTTAAGAGCCGCAAACATATCCTCTTTCTCAGGATATTCGGCTTTTCTTTTCGCATGCTTTCTGCCACGCTCTGTAATTTCAAGCATGACCATGCGTTTATCCTCTTTATCCTTTTTACGGGTAAGCAGTCCTTTTTTTTCAAGCTTGGATATCACTTCACTTACCGAGCCTGCCTGTATGTCTAAGATCTCTTGCAGCTCTTTCTGCGTCATACTTTCTTTTTCTTTCAAAAGTTGAATAATTCTCTTTTGTCCGCCTCGATTTTCCGAATGATGCATCACATAATGACTACATACCTGCATATATTCTTGCAAACTTTCAGGTTCCTTTACACGACCATGCCTTGCTATTACTCGTTTTTCTCCCCTGTTCACATTCCGGCGTTCCTCTTTATGCTGCTTCTTATTCTTAGATTCTTCTAATAAGCCCTGCTCTTCAAAATATTTTTTTCCTCGCTTACAGTGCAAATCATCAATCGGGCAATGTCGTTTACATTGATTACAACGCTTTTTTTCCATCGGTTTCCTCCTTTGTGTTTTGTTGGTATTTCCTTCGGTGCCTTATTATAAGTCCTGGCTTTAATTTTGTCAAGGTACCTAATTATTATCAATGTCTGGTATTTTTATATTATAAACACTCTCCCATTCTTTGGTACCCTCCACTTTTTTGACCTCACTTTTATTTTTTTCTAAAAAACGGGTCAAATCATAGCAATCAATCCAAATCTCGTTATTTCCTTCCTTTTGAGATTCGTCAAAAATCAACTGAACACCAAAGTGCAAGTGCACCGCTTCAATGTTATTCACATTTTCCTTTGTACTATAACCCGTATGCCCCATATAGCCAATGACATCTCCTGCCGTTACAATGCTTCCCTCTTTTAGTATACTTTGATAGGGATAATTCTGCCTTAGATGCGCGTAATAATAGTAACGTTTTTTATCCATGCTTCGAATGCCAAGGCGCCAGCCTCCGTACTGATTCCATCCAATTGCTTCCACATAACCCGATTCCACTGCAATGATTGGTGTGCCGATCTGCCCCATCATGTCATGTCCTAAATGTACTCTTTTGTACCCATAGCTTCTGGATGAACCAAAATCATCATAATGACTGAACGGAAATCCCTTTGCAATCGGCGAAAATACCTTAAGTCCATAGCATGGCTCCATCTTTACGGTTCCGTCCTCTGATACGCATTCCCTTTCATACTCCCCTACATACCCGCCCAGAACCGCCTCGTATGCCTCCTTGTAATAGGCATAATATTTTAAATCGGAGGTGAGATCGGCAAGGGTCGTTTCCCCTTCCAAAAGGCGCTTTCCTACCTTTTCCAGTTCGTTTATCGATGATTTTCCAAACTTCCCCCCATTTTTAGCTGCAACATATGCCAAGAGGTCAATCCAGGAAAGGTGCGTCTTTGTCCCAAAGGTTTCGACATCCATTTTATATGCCTTATTAAGCGCCTCTAGCGTTATGGTGAAGTCGACCCATTTGATGTATTCTTGGTTGCCTGCTACCGCCACCTCCACCGCCTCATCATTGGCACTTTCATCGCTTTCGTAATTGCTTGATAGCAGGTGCATTCTGATAAAAAAAAGGGAACACAAAAGGAGCATCTCACCTAAAATGCACCATTTTATACGCTTACTATACATTGACTTCCATCCAAAATAGCAGTTGTATAAATATATGATATATTTTGATAAATATGCTCCACTTGTTTATATCTTATGGCCAAAGTGCTTATAAAAGGATTGCCTGCTTCATATCCGAAACATAGCGAAAAAGCGCTTCTTTTGCATCTTCCCCATGCTGTGCAATCATCCTTACAATCGCACTTCCTACAATCACACCATCGGAAAGCTTTGCCATTTTGCTTGCCTGTTCGGTCGTATTAATGCCAAAACCAATGGCACAGGGCAAGTCTGTCACCTCTCGTATTGCTCCAATCATCGCTTCCAAATCGGTTGTTATTTCACTTCGCACTCCCGTAACTCCCATACTTGAAACCACATATAAAAAGCCCTTGGCTTCTCTTGCAATCATCTGAATCCGCTCTTTTGAGGTCGGCGCTATTAACGAAATCACATCCACGCCATGCTTCGTGGCTATTTCCTCTAATTCTTCTTTTTCCTCGTACGGCATATCCGGAAGAATAATACCATCAACTCGTACCTTTTCACATTTTTGAAAAAAAGCTTCATAACCGTAATGAAATACCGGGTTTGCATAGGTCAAGAAAACCAATGGAATCTCTGATTTTTCTCTTACGCGTCGGACAATTTCAAAAACACCCTCCGTTGTCATTCCCTTATCTAAGGCTCTTATATTGGCCTCTTGTATCACAATTCCTTCTGCGGTAGGATCCGAAAAAGGTATCCCAATCTCGATTAAATCCGCCCCCGCACGCTCCATTTCCAAAACATAGGAAACCGTCGCCTCTAAGGAAGGATCTCCCGCTGTCACAAATCCGATAAATGCCTTTTTTCCGCTAAATGCCTGTGCAATTCTACTCATCAATCTTCACCCCCTTATACCTTGCAATTGCCGCAACATCTTTATCTCCTCTACCAGATAAACAAATGATGATACTCTCATCCCTTCTCATGGCTCCCGCTATCTTTCTTGCATGTGCCACCGCATGCGCACTTTCAATTGCACAAATAATGCCTTCTGTTCGTGCCAGATATTCAAAGGCATCCACCGCCTCATCATCGGTAATAGGCACATAGGATGCACGACCACTATCATATAGATGGGCATGCTCTGGTCCAATTCCGGGATAATCAAGACCCGCAGATATCGAATAAACCGGTGCAATTTGCCCATTCTCATCCTGGCAAAAATACGATTTCATTCCGTGAAAAATACCAACCTCGCCCTTCGCAATCGTTGCTGCATGAAGTGCGGTATCCACGCCTCGTCCTGCCGCTTCACAGCCAATTAAAGCAACCTCTTTGTCCGCAATAAAATGGTAGAACATCCCCATCGCGTTACTTCCACCCCCTACACAGGCAAGTACCACCGAAGGAAGCTGTCCTTCAAGGGCAAGAATCTGTTCTCTTGCTTCTTTACTGATAACGCTTTGGAAATCACGTACCATCATCGGAAATGGATGCGGCCCCATAACCGAACCTAAGACATAATGCGTGTCGTGCACACGATTTGTCCATTCCCGCATCGTTTCATTCACCGCATCCTTTAGGGTCTTTGTTCCACTCGTAACAGCATGCACCTTGGCACCCAAAAGCTCCATCCGGTAAACATTTAGGGCCTGCCTCTTTGTGTCCTCTTCTCCCATAAAGATTTCACAGGTAAGACCTAGGAGTGCTGCTGCGGTTGCGGTTGCTACTCCATGCTGACCCGCTCCCGTTTCCGCAATCACGCGCGTCTTTCCCATCTTTTTTGCCATCAGCACCTGACCTAGCACGTTATTAATCTTGTGTGAGCCTGTATGATTTAAATCCTCACGTTTCAAATAAATCTTAGCTCCTCCTAAGTCTTTTGTCATATTTTCCGCAAAATATAAGAGAGAGGGTCTTCCTGCATATTGGCTGAGTAAATTCTGCAACTCACTTTGAAAGGTTGGATCCTTCATAAATGCTTCATACTGCTGCTCCAAATGAATTACCTCATTCATCAGGGTCTCTCCAATATACTGTCCGCCGTAGCTGCCATATCTTCCTTTTTTCATAGCGAAAGCCTCCTTATCGCATTCATAAATGCTTCCATTTTTTCCTTGTCCTTATATCCATTTTGTTCGATTCCACTGCTGACATCCAGTGCATAGGGCATCCATGGGGCTATCCTCTTCATTGCTGCTTCTACCGTTTCTGGAGTAAGTCCCCCTGCCAAAAAGCAAGGCTTTTTAAAA
>JASKJZ010000170.1 GCA_030154385.1 Clostridiales bacterium | reverse complement strand
GCATCCTTTAGCTCTTGAAAGACACGAATCGCATTGGGGACACCAGAGCGCAGGGTATCATAAGTGTCCACAAGAAGGGTCGTATTATTTGGATAGAGCGAAGCATAGTGACGAAAGGCCGTCAACTCATCTTCAAAGCTCATAATCCAGCTATGTGCATGAGTGCCAAGGGCTGGAACGGAAAATTTCTTCGCACAAAGGACGTTGCTTGTCCCAACACAGCCTCCGATGATGGCGGCTCTGGCACCAAGTGTTCCAGCATCCGGACCTTGCGCACGTCTAAGCCCAAATTCCATAATGCCGTCTCCGCGAGCAGCAAAGCATACTCTGGAGGCCTTTGTGGCAATCAGGCTTTGATGATTGATAATATTAAGGATGGCAGTTTCGACAAGCTGCGCTTCCATAATAGGAGCGATTACCTTGACCAGAGGTTCCATTGGAAAGACCACGGTTCCTTCTGGTACTGCATAAATATCACCAGTAAAATGAAAGCCTGCCAGATAGTTTAAAAAGTCTTCGTCAAAAATATCTAAGCTTCGCAGATAGGAAATATCATCATAGTCAAAATTTAGTCCCTTTACGTAGTCAATGACCTGGTCGAGTCCTGCACAGATTGCGTATCCGCCGCCTGAAGGATTGTTGCGGTAAAAGGCATCAAAAATAACACGTTCGTTTACTTGATTTTTAAAATATCCCTGCATCATGGTCAATTCATAAAAATCGGTGAGCAGGGTAAGGTTTTCAGTCATGGGAGCCTCCTTATGGTGAAATATTCTATTGCTATATATTGCAACGAAATGGGGGGAATGTCAAGGCATAGCGGGAACAAAAAAGTTGACAAAGCACGAATTTTATACTATATTCATAACTAACGTATCTGATAAAAACGTTGATGGAGACAGTAGACTTATTAAGAAGGGCAAAGTGAGCCGGGGACAGTGAGAACCCGGACCTAGTATGGTAAGCTTGAAAATCACTCCTAAGTTGCAGGTCAAACGCGCATGCTAGTAGGCCCCGCCGGTATCCACCGTTATTTGGAGACTGTATAGAGGTACAGGTGGTTATATGAAAGCTTTTGCTCTCATCCTGTTTGGGATGGGAGTTTTTTTATTTGAAATACTACTAAGCCTTTCTTTGAGAGGCAGAGCGAATGAAATGATAATTTTTGCGTAGAAAGGAATGAGCAATATGGCAATGTATGAAAAGGTGGCCACGAACCTAAACTTTGTGGAGCGAGAAAAACAAATCGAGTCGTTTTGGAAGGCAAATGAAATTTTTGAAAAGAGCATGGAGAATCGGAAGGAGGGTAAAACCTATACCTTCTATGATGGTCCTCCGACCGCAAATGGAAAACCGCATATTGGACACGTTTTAACACGCGTTATCAAGGATATGATTCCAAGATACCGCACAATGAAGGGTTATATGGTTCCAAGAAAAGCGGGCTGGGATACCCATGGTCTTCCAGTCGAGCTAGAAGTTGAAAAGCTATTAGGCCTGGATGGAAAAGAGCAGATTGAAGAATATGGACTGGAACCCTTTATCGATAAATGTAAGGAATCCGTTTGGAAATACAAAGGAATGTGGGAGGATTTTTCTGGTACCGTTGGTTTTTGGGCAGATATGAATGATCCATATGTAACCTATCACAACGATTTCATTGAGTCCGAATGGTGGGCGTTAAAGCAGATCTGGGATAAGGAGCTTTTGTATAAAGGCTATAAAATTGTACCATATTGCCCAAGATGCGGTAC
Source organism: Clostridiales bacterium (assembly GCA_030154385.1). The sequence continues at coordinate 4,184 of JASKJZ010000170.1, read as the reverse complement.
TCCGCTATCCTCACATGAGGTAGCACAGGGTTATAAGGACGTAAAGGAAAAATCCGCCATTGCAAAGTTTCGCTTAAAAGAGAAAGAAAATGAATATATCCTTGCTTGGACAACAACGCCATGGACCCTTCCTTCCAATGTAGCACTTTGCGTGAATCCAGAGGAAGCTTATGTAAAGGTGCGCGTGTCGGTTAATGAAAAGGGTGATGTCGTAAAAGAAGGTGAAGAGGCAACTTCTGTTGGAGAGGAATACTATATTCTCGCAGAAGCGCTGCTGTCCGTCATTGATGGTGCATACGAAGTTGTAGAGCGCTATATCGGAAAGGATCTTGAGTATACGCCGTACGTTCCCCTATTTGACTATGCTTTTAATAAGGCAGATGGTTCTCTGGGAGATCCTGGTGAGCGAAACCTTGTAAATAACAAAAAGGCATTTTATGTGACGTGTGATAATTATGTTACGCTGACCGATGGTACGGGTGTCGTGCATATTGCGCCAGCCTTTGGTGAAGACGATGCCAATGTTGGAAGACGCTATGATTTACCATTTGTACAGCTTGTGGATGAAAAAGGTGAGATGAAGCCAGAATGTACGGATATGGCAGGTGTTTTTTGCAAAAAGGCCGATGAGATTGTATTCCGTCTTTTGGGAGAAAAGAAGCTCTTATTTAAGGCACTCAAGTTTGAGCATAGCTATCCATTTTGCTGGAGATGCGATACGCCGCTGATTTATTATGCAAGAGAATCCTGGTTTATCCGTATGACGGCAGTGAAGGAGGATATGATTCGTAATAACAACACGATTCACTGGATTCCAGAAAGCATTGGAAAAGGACGTTTTGGTGATTGGTTGGAAAATATACAAGACTGGGGTGTCAGTCGTAACCGCTACTGGGGTACGCCTCTTAACATCTGGGAATGCAGCTGTGGGCATATGCATTCAATCGGAAGTATCGAAGAACTAAAGAACCGCTCGAAAAATTGTCCCGATGACATCGAGCTTCATCGCCCGTTTATCGATAACGTGACCATTACCTGTGATAAGTGTGGTGGTGAGATGCACCGCGTTCCAGAAGTAATTGACTGCTGGTTCGATTCTGGTGCAATGCCATTTGCACAACATCATTATCCATTTGAGAACAAGGAGCTGTTCGAAGCGCAGTTCCCAGCGGACTTCATTTCAGAGGCAGTGGATCAGACGAGAGGGTGGTTTTACTCGCTATTAGCAGAGTCTACGTTGTTATTTAACAAGGCGCCTTATAAAAATGTAATTGTTCTTGGACATGTACAGGATGAAAATGGACAAAAGATGTCAAAGTCCAAGGGAAATGCCGTGGATCCCTTTGATGCCTTAGAGCAGTATGGGGCCGATGCCATTCGTTGGTATTTCTATGTGAATAGTGCTCCTTGGCTTCCAAATCGCTTCCATGGAAAAGCAGTTATGGAAGGACAGCGAAAGTTCATGGGTACCCTTTGGAACACCTATGCCTTCTTTGTACTGTATGCCAATATTGATTCGTTTGATGCGACCAAGTATACCTTGGATTATGATGCCCTTGGTGTCATGGATAAATGGCTTTTGTCCCGTCTTAATACGGTCGTAAAGACTGTGGATGAAAATCTTGCGGCCTATAAAATTCCAGAAACCGCAAGAGCGCTTCAGGATTTTGTGGATGAAATGAGCAACTGGTATGTAAGAAGAGGCAGAGAACGTTTTTGGGCAAAGGGCATGGAGCAGGATAAGGTAAATGCCTATATGACCCTTTATACCGCGCTCGTTACGATTTGTAAGGCAGCAGCACCTATGGTTCCGTTTATGACAGAGGATATTTATCGTAACTTAGTATGCAGCATTGATAAAGAAGCAAAGGAAAGCATTCATCTTTGCGATTTCCCAGAAGTGAACGAGGCTTGGATTGATACCGAGCTGGAACAGAATATGGAAGCAGTACTCGATATTGTCGTACTTGGACGCGCTTGTCGAAACAATGCCAATATCAAGAATCGTCAGCCGATTGGACGTATGTATGTAAAGAGCGAGAGCGAGCTTCCGACATATTATGTGGAGATTATCGAAGATGAATTAAATGTAAAAGAGGTTGTGTTTAAACAGGATGTCAGAGACTTTACTTCCTATAGCTTTAAGCCGCAGCTAAAGACCTTGGGACGACGTTTTGGAAAGCAGCTAAATGCCCTAAAGGAGCTTTTGGCTGATATTGACGGAAACCAGGCGATGGATGAGCTCAATGAAAAGGGCACACTTACGGTTTGCTTGGATGGTGTCAATGAGGTATTAGAAAAGGATGACCTTTTGATTGATGCCGCTCAGATGGAGGGTTATGTCTCCGAATCCAACTATGGTATTACGGTTGTACTGGATACCAACTTAACGGAGGATTTAATAGAAGAGGGATTTGTGCTTGAGGTAATTAGTAAGATTCAGACAATGCGTAAGGAAGCAGATTTTGAGGTGACAGATCACATCAATCTTTATGTGACAGGAAATGAAACAATATCCTCTATACTGGAGAAAAATGCAGAAAGCGTAAAATCAAAGGTACTTGCGGAGTCGATTGCTTTGGGAGAGGCAAAGGGTTATACAAAGGAATGGAATGTCAATGGGGAAGTAGTGACCCTTGGCGTAGAAAAATTAGAAGCATAACATGCATCCGTAAAAAAGAGTCTGGCAGGTCCAGGCTCTTTTCTTACGAAAACCATTTCCTACAGAAGGAGTGTCTGTTATAATGAAGGAGAACAACATCCATTATTTGTGAAAGAGGGAGAAGGTGTCTTATGCAGCACGAGGTGATTGCAGAGCAAGATTTATTAAATGAAAAGGGTATTATAAAAGAACCGGGATGGGCAAGAAAGCCTGTTTGGAAGTATCAAAGAGAAGCGATACGAGCACCCTGGTTTCGAAGAAAAGAATGGGACTATTATTTGATTACAAATGCACAATACGGGGTTGCATTTACGATTTCTGACTTGGGATATGCGGGGCTGATCAGTGCTTCCTTTCTTGATTTTGAAAAAAAAGAAGAGACGACCAAGACGAGAATGGAGGCTTTTCCAAGAAAAAATAAGTATGAACTTTCCACAAATTCGAACGAAGAGCATTGTTTCGTAAAGTCAAAAGCAGTGCATATGAGTTTTATAAAGGAAGGGAATCAGCGTAGCATTCGCTGTAAATGGAAGCACTTCCTGGGAGAAGAGGATTTGGTTGCAGTTATTTGGCTTACCGAGCCTGCGATGGATTCTATGTGTATCGCGACCAATTGGAGGGAAAAGCCGACGGCATTTTATTACAACGAGAAGAAAAATTGTATGCCTGCCAGAGGAAAGGTAAAAATAGGAGATAGGGAAATTTTATTGGAGGAAAAAAGTGCATTCGGAGTCCTTGATTGGGGAAGAGGGGTTTGGACGTACGATAATACCTGGTATTGGTGTACAGGAAGCGGAATGCTTGATGGCAAACCGTTTGGATTTAATTTAGGATATGGATTTTCGGATCGAAGTCAGGCCAGTGAGAATGTAATTTTCTATAACGGAGTCGCACACAAGCTGGATGAGGTGACCTTTCACATTCAAAAAAATTCAAAAAAAGAATTTCTCTTTGAAAAAACATGGAAAATCACTTCGTTTGACGGCCGAATTTCTGGTTTTTTTGAACCAATTCTTGACCGCAAGGCCGAAATTGATTTAAAATGTATCATCAGCAATCAGCATCAGGTATTTGGAAGGATGCAAGCACAGGTAGTGCTGGATGATGGAACTGCCCTTTTGGTAAAGGACTTTCTCTGTGCAATTGAAGTAGTACACAATCGTTACTAATCGAAAAAGATGAAATATGGCAGGAATGGAGGCTTTATGACAAGAAAAATTGATAAGGAAGAATTTAAAAAAGAAGTCATTGATTATCTAAAGGTACTCTCTTTTCGTACCATTGAGGATGCGAATCAGCAACAGCTCTTTCAGGCGGTGAGCTACGCCTTAAAGGATTATGTGATGGATCAGTGGATTGCGACTCACAAAGCGAAGGCAGATGCGGACGCAAAAATTGTATACTATTTGTCCATGGAATTTTTGATGGGACGAACGCTTGGCAATATGATTCTCAATCTTTCTGGAAATCAGGAAATCAAAGAGGGATTAGAGGAGCTTGGAATTGATCTTTGTACGCTCGA
>JASKJZ010000169.1 GCA_030154385.1 Clostridiales bacterium | reverse complement strand
TTCTATCGTCTCCTGCTAATCGCGACTCCATCACCAATTGGCAAAATCATAGTATCTAAAGTTTCATCATGCGTCAGCGCATACAAGTACTCTCTCATTCGAAGATGAATCGTTCGATTTCTCCTCGTTACTGCAAATCTAGATTCCACAATATCACCATCTTGCAGTACATTATCTGAAATTAGAGTTCCACCTTTCGCTAACAATGCCATCACATCTGGCATAAAATGAAGGTATTGCCCTTTGGCAGCATCCATAAAAATCATATCATAGACATTACCGCTCCTTCGTAAGTCAGATAAGATTTCTGTCGCATCACCTTCTAATAATTGGATTTTTTCTTCCTTCCCTGCCCGCAAAAAGTTTTGTTTTGCCTCTTCTATGCGTTTCGGCACTTTTTCAATCGTTGTGATATGGCTATTGGGGTCTATAAACTCGCTCATATAAAGAGAAGAAAAACCAACCGCAGCTCCTACCTCCAAAATTTGCTTTGGTCGATTTTGAAGAATGATATAACGAAGCAAGCTTCTCGCTGGCTTCTTAATAATCGGAACCTCATCCCGAATGGCATCCATTTCAATTTCTCGTAACAATGGAGGCAAATCTGCCTCCAGGGATTCAATATATTTTGCAATTCGTTCGTCTGTAATCATAAGTCTCCTATTCAAACGACTTCATTTTGTTTGCTCGGCAGTCTGATTGGTAATCACCTCTATCATTTCTTCATAGGTCATGGAGGTATTTAATTTATAGCTACCTGGATAAATTGGTTTTCTAGATCCAGTGGATAATTTTGCTCTTACATAAAAGGTATACTTATCCGCTATCAAACCTTTATCTTCTAAATCCTGTGCTAACGCCATGGTGCCCTCGCCTTTTTCAATTTCGATTGGCATATCAACGCCTGGTGCCTGTTCCACCGAAACACTTCCAAAAATTTGATACGAAAAGTCATAGGCAGCAGTCGCAAGCCTAATCAAAATCAGAATGATTAAAATATACATCAACACATTAAAGATAGTTTGGATAAATATCTTTATTGCATGAAGAATCTGTCTTGTGCGGTTTGAAATAGCTGCCATACGTTCTCCTTTTCCTTCGCTGTTACAAATACAAACCGATTAGATTTCCATAATAATCGGAAGTATCATTGGATTTCGTTTTGTCTTTTTCCAGATAAAATCACTAAGCGAATCCTTTACTTCATTTTTAATCTTGCCCCAGTCGGTAATATTGCGATCAAAACATTTATTTAATGCATCATTTACAACAACCCTTGCCTCATCCATAAGGTTTTCAGACTCTCTGACATATACAAAGCCTCTGGAAACCAAATCTGGTCCAGATATTACCTGATTGCTGTATTTTTCCAGTGTAACGACTACAATGATGAGTCCATTTTCTGACAGATGCTGACGATCTCTTAAAACAATGTTTCCAACATCTCCAACACCAAGACCATCTACTAAAATTCCTCTCGCAGGAACCTTACCCACTACTTTTGCACTTTCTTTATTTAGCTCTAGCACATCGCCAGAGGACAGAATGAAAATATTGTCCTTTTTCATGCCAATACCTTCTGCCAACTCAGCATGCGCCTTTAAAAATCGGTATTCTCCATGAATCGGTACTGCATATTTCGGTTTTGTCAGCGCATAAATCAGCTTGATTTCTTCTTGGCAAGCATGCCCCGATACATGGGTATCCTGAAAAATTACCTTTGCGCCCTTCATCGATAATTCATTGATTACCTTTGATACGGACTTTTCGTTGCCCGGGATTGGAGTAGAACTAAAAATCACCGTATCACCCGGTTTGATGGAAATCTTTCGGTGTATAGAAGCTGCAATTCTAGATAGTGCTGCCATTGCCTCTCCTTGACTTCCTGTTGTAATAATCACCAATTGATTGTCCTTGTAGTTTTTCATCTGCTCAATTTCAATCAAGGTATTTTCTTTTGCTGTGATATAGCCAAGCTCGGTCGCAGTTCCAATAATATTAATCATACTGCGGCCTTCCACCACGACCTTTCGGCCAAATTTTTCTGCTGAATTAATAATCTGCTGCACGCGGTCTACATTGGATGCAAAGGTTGCAACAATAATACGATTTTTACTGTTTTCCGCAAATATATTATCAAAGGTCTTACCAACTGTACGCTCTGACATTGTAAAGCCTGGCTTCATAACATTGGTACTGTCGCACATCAGTGCCAGTACTCCCTTTTTCCCAAGCTCTGCAAATCGCTGTAAATCAATGGTTTCTCCATAAACAGGGGTATAGTCAATTTTAAAGTCACCCGTATGCACGATGATACCCGCTGGTGAATAGATTGCAAGTGCTGCTGCATCTGCAATACTGTGATTGGTACGAATAAATTCAATCCGAAACTCTCCTAAGTTAATGGATTGTCCATATTTAATTACTTTTCGTTTCGTCTTTTTTAATAAATCATGCTCTTTGAATTTATTTTCAATAATACCCATTGTAAGGCGTGTTGCATAAATTGGTACATTGATATCCTTCATCACATAAGGAAGACTACCAATGTGATCTTCATGTCCATGTGTAATGACAAAGCCCTTCACCTTGTCCATATTGTCCTTTAAGAAGGTAACATCCGGAATTACTAAATCAATTCCTAACATTTCATCCTCTGGGAAGGATAGTCCACAATCCACTACGATTATGCTATCCCCATATTGGAATGCCGTAATATTCATTCCGATTTGTTCAAGTCCTCCTAGGGGAATAATTTTTACCCCTGCTTCTGTCATTTCTTTTGCTTTCTTCAAATAATTGCACCTCCATATTTTTTACATGGATTTCAGTGCGCGAATCATTTCACTTTATTCAATTATACGGTCTCATCCTTCTTTTTCTGGCACTGCAAGCAGTAGCCGAATAATTTCACCTCATGATCTATTACAAGGAAGCCCTGGGTATGGTAGATGTGTTCTTCTAAAGAATCCATTCCGTCCTCTTCAAAAGCAAAAACACCTCCGCACCTAAGGCAAATCAAATGGTGATGATGGTGAGATTTTTCTCCCCCAAGCATCCCAATCTCATATCGAACATATCCTTCATCTAAGTTTACTTTATCGATTATCTCTAATTCTGATAACAGCTGAACGGTACGATATACGGTTGCAAGCCCTATCTCCGGGCTTTCTTTTTTTACCATTTCATAAATTTCTTCAACAGAAAGATGAGCGCCTTTATGCTCATAAAAAATCTGTAACACTGCAATTCTTTGACTGGTTACCTTAAGGCCTCTCTCTTTTAAAATCTGTATCAAATCACTCTGGTTTTCCGTCATACCCTTCACCCTAATCTTGTATCGTTTGATAAACCTGAAATAAGTCGCACATTTATTCCATATTGTTACATTGTTATATCTATATCATCTAAAAGCTCTTCAAAAACCTTTGAAATCGCCTTCAATTCCTCTTCATCTTCAACCACATCATATATGGTCTCTTCTTCGGTACTTCCTGCTTGTTCTTTTAAAATTAACGCCTCAGCTTCTTCTTCGACAGAATCTGCTACCAGTAGATAGTTAACCCCTGCAATCGTTGTTTCCTCTAAGATATAAAAAGCGATTTCTTCGCCATCTTCTGTTGTAAAAATAATCTGGTTCTCTTCCATTTTATTGTCCTCCTGGGTCTATATACCCGCATTCCTTATTTCATTGCGAGGGAATCTAAATAATTTTGCAAAATAAACGTCGCCGCTACCTGATCTACGACCTGTTCCCTTTTCTCACGACGAACGCCACCCTCTATCATGGCCTGATGAGCCGATACCGTCGTCAGCCTCTCATCCCATAAAATAACTGGTAGATTACATCTTCTCTCTAATACTTCCTTTAATTCTTCCGATTTTTTTGCACGGTCACCTATGGTATTATTCATGTTTTTAGGATATCCAAGCACGATGGTTTCTATTTCATATTGCGCAATCAATTCCTCAATTCTTCGAAGCGTTTGGCGCATTTTATTTTCTTCTTTTCTACGAATCACTTCAATCCCTTGTGCAGTCATCTTTAATGGATCACTAATTGCGACTCCCATTGTAACCGATCCGTAGTCCAAACCCATAATTCTCAATAGTAAACTCCTAACATCCTTTATTTTAAATTTCGATTGATGTAATCTTCTAACAATTCTTCAATAATTTCATCACGTTCTGCTTTCATAATTAGGCTTCTGGCGCCCTTATGGCTTGTAATATAAGTAGGATCACCGGACATAACATAACCCACAATCTGATTGACAGGATTGTAGCCTTTTTCTGTCAAAGCCTGATATACAGATGCTATGATGTCCTTTACTTCAATTTCTTGTTCCTTCTGTACTTTAAAGTATTGTGTATTATTTATTTCCTGCATGGAATCACATCCTTCCTACCTTCTGATGACGAATCTATCACTTGTTCTAAGTTTAATATATTTCCCAAAAAAATACAAGTACCATCCGTTATTTGATAATCAAAGAACGAGATGTTTCACAAGGAGTTCCAACTAATATTCCCTCTGGATGCCTTTCTTTAATTTGTACTTGTACCATGTGATTACTTAAATCCTCATGCTCCGATACGCAAGGAATCGCAACCTTTACATAACGCTTGGTATGTCCTACCCAATATGCTTGTTTTTCTTGTGTATTCACATCAATAAGATCAATTTTCTCTTCTATCAGAACTAGTTGCAAAGCTCCGATAAATTGGCTTTGGTAGGCTTTTTGGGCACTCTTTTGAGCGGCCAGCAAAACTTCGCTGCGAGCTGTCTTTATCTGCTCTGGCACCGGATGTTCCATATTAGCTGCTCTTGTTCCCTTTCGGACAGAATATTTAAACACATGAAGATCCGCAAATGCAACACGCTCAACAAAGGCTTTGGTCTGATTAAACTCATCATCCGTCTCCGAGGGAAATCCCACAATGACATCTGTCGTTATCGCGGGGAAATCATAATAGCGGCGCAATATACTACATTTTTCAAAATATTCTTCGGCAGTATAGCGGCGATTCATCCGCTTTAGCGTTTCATCACAGCCACTTTGCATGGATAAATGAAAATGCGGGCACACTTTTTCTATTTTCCTTAGCTTTTGTACAAATTCTTCTGTAATAATTCTAGGCTCCAATGATCCTAGGCGAATTCTTTCGATACCTTCGATTTTACTGATTTTTTCAATTATCGCAAGTAAAGGTTCTCCCTTTTTCACCAGAAAGTCCTGAATTCCTTCCAAATCAACCCCGTATGAGGACAGATGGATTCCCGTAAGAACTACCTCTTGATATCCTCTCTCCGATAAAAGCGTAACTTCTTTTAGAATCTCCGCTTCATTTCGGCTTCGTATACGTCCTCTTACATATGGTATGATGCAATACGAGCAAAACTGGTTACAGCCATCCTGAATTTTAATATAGGCCCTTGTTTTTTCCTTGATATGGTCAATGGCAAGCTCTTCAAATTCTGTGTATTCCTTCATGTCGACAATCACTGGCTCCCTGCCAGTGTCGGACAAATAAGCCTCTACGAACTCTACTATCTTTGCTTTTTGGTTGTTTCCAAGAACAAGATCAATTGCCTCATCCTTCTCTACCTCATCCTTAGCGGCCTGCACATAACAGCCTACGGCTACGACAATAGCCTCTGGATTCATTTTTTTCGCACGGTGAATCATCTGTCTGGATTTTCGGTCTGCCATATTTGTAACCGTACAGGTGTTGATTACATAGACATCCGCCCGCTGCGAGAAATCCGTCACCTCATAACCTGCATCCAAAAACAGTTTTTCCATCCCGCTTGTCTCATAAAAATTAACCTTGCAGCCCAAGGTTAGAAATGCAACTAATTTCATGCATTTTTCCTTTCTATTCCATGGTAAAATCTACTTTTTTCCCTATTTTCTTTGTATTTTTTATCTACTTTGTACATTGACTTTTAAATAGCGAAACGGT
>JASKJZ010000168.1 GCA_030154385.1 Clostridiales bacterium | reverse complement strand
CTGCCTTTCGGCTATATCATCTGCATCAAAGAAAGCAATATATTCCCGCGATGCCGCCTCTATTCCACGATTTCTTGCGGCAGAAACACCACCATTGGATTGTCTTATAAGCCTCATATTTGAGTACTTTTCGGTATATTTACAAATAATTTTAGCACTATTATCTTTTGAGCCATCATCTATAAAAATAACTTCTAACTGTTCAAAATATGTCTGTTGTAATAATGATTGTATGCTCTCATCCAAATATGCTTCGCAGTTGTAAACTGGTACAATTACAGAAATCATATTTTTTTATTCCCTTCAAAAATATTATCAACTCTTTCTTCCAATTCATTACAGAACTTCTCATTATTGCTGCTCATACCATGACCCATCTTAGCAACAACCTCATCGTAATTTTTAATCACATCACCAAGTTTGCTTATGTCCTCAACCAGGATAATAGTTCCCATTCTCTCGGCCACATTTCTTGCAAACTCCACCTGATGGTCATTCACATGTTCGTCAAATCGATGCTGACGGGGTACTACGATAGGAGTCTTACCGATTTGCAGAGGCATGATAAAGCTTGCAGGGCCTCCGTGAGTGATGACAATGCGTGCGTCCTCAACATTTTTTATCATCTGCTGGTAAGGGATCAGCTTGCTCCACTGGCAATACTTCGGTTCGTATGTGCTGAACCCGGTTTGTATAATAACGTCTTCGGTAATTACTCCGTCTCTTTTTAATTCATCTACTGCTTTCACAAGCCTGTTAAACGGCTGCTCGTGTGTTCCAACTGTTACGAATATCATCTTTTTCCCCTCTAAAAGATACTGCCTAAATTGATAGCCTTTGGATAAACTTTCTTTTGCTCTTCCCACTGCACAATAAACTTGTCCGCAACCGGATATACCAATCTGCCGGTTACGGTAGGCTTGTCAATGCGGTCAAACACTTCTATATAAATAAGTTTTGCTCCCATCAATTTACCCAGGTAAAAGAACGGAACTGCAACTGCTGCACCTGAGGAAATGATTAAATCCGGTTTTTCCTTATGTAGCACTTTCCAAGCAATAGCTGTATTTTTAATCAAAGCTTTAAGGCTGCGATTAGTAGGATAATAGCAAGGATACATTTTCTCGCCTTCCAAAAGACTTCTTGCGTCCTCTTTATCAAAGGTTACCCAAAAGCGATTCTTGTCCTTCCAGAAAGGCTTTAACATATATAGATGAGTCAAGTGGCCGCCTGATGAGCCAACTAAACAGATTTTTAAATTTTCTTTATTTGCCACCTGCTGCATAAAATCTTTCCCTCACACTAACGTCTTTCATTGTATTGGAGTGATATTTGCAAATTGCCTTATTTTTCAGTTACCGCATAATCAATCTATCTTGCAGAAATCACCATACTTTATTTGGGTGTGTAAGCAGTTAATGATTTCCTTGATTGCAATGCTCATTTATCAGTGCTTGTTCGCACTATAGAAATAACACCGAGATATTAGCTCTATACTGTAAACAAACTTTCTTTTCGTACCACGAGAAATAGCCCGAATGAAACTCTCGTTCCACTCAGGCTTGACTACCTCCTATTCTCATTTTCTATTTCCACATATGGATAATAATTTCGGAATAAACAACATTGGGTGTGTATGTTTAATTCACTAAATTTAGAGACCACCAAACCGCCAAACGCAGTAGATTTCAACAGGAGTACTCTCTCGACCATATGCGAAATAGACTTTTCAAGAAGATGGTCAAGCCGTTAAAACGCTGTATTTACGCGGTGTTTTCTGGTTTAACCATATAATATCTTTCCAGCCATGGACAGTCACAATAACTTTCTTCCCTAACCATTTAGGAATAAACGAAAAAAAAGCAGATCCTTCTGCGTGGATATGCACAACATCGTAGCTGCCAAACCCAGCACGAATACAAGCAAATAAAGATGATGTCATAGCTGCAAGACCTTTTTTGTCTATTGTGAAAACTTCTTTAACCTTCACTTCTTTATATTCATCCACGCTCTGGACTTCTCCACCACTGACATGCTTACCTTTTCTGTTATAGCAAGTCACACTATGCCCAAGTTGAACCATTCGTGTACTCAACTCTTCAACAACTATTTCAATCCCGCCTTCACGAGAGGGGATTCGCTTATGACCAAGCATTGCAATATTCAGCTTTTTCTTATAATCCATATTATCTCATCCCCATTTCTCATGTAATTTTTGTTGTTCCTATTATCGTGCATGCATATTATGCCGTATCCATATTATTCCATATTTTCAACTTACAATCACTTATTCTATGCATCATCTATCCCCATAGACACTCGCCTCACACTGACCCATCTCTCTTCAGCACCACAAGAACAGTCTTCGCAAGTATCCTCAAATCCAACCCCACAGACCATTCATCTATGTACTGAGTATCCAACTTCACCACTTCCTCAAAGTCTTTGATATTACTTCTGCCACTCACCTGCCACATGCCTGTTATCCCAGGTTTTGTACAAAGTCTCTTCCTGTGATGATAAGCATATTGTTCCCACTCATCAACAGTTGGCGGCCTAGTTCCTACCAAACTCATATCACCTTTTAGCACATTAAAGAACTGTGGAAACTCATCTAAGCTAGTTTTTCGGATAAATCCTCCGATTCCTTTTTCTCCACCAATAATCCTAGGATCATCATCTATCTTAAACATTAAGGTACTTGCCATCTCGTTCATAGCGAGTAGTTCCTGTTTTCTAGCCTCTGCATCCAGATACATCGATCGAAACTTATATAGATAAAACCGCTTTCCATTCTTTCCAATGCGTTCCTGTTTAAAGAAGATTGGACCGGGAGATTTTAGATAAATCACAGGCGCAACAAAAATAAATATAAGGCCTGCAATCACAACTCCCACTACCCCCCCCACAGATATCCATGACGCGCTTCACGAAAATCTGCTTCGGAGTCGCCATCTTGATGCTACTGGTTAGTACTGTATAGCCTCCAACCTTCTCGACAACCTGACGACTTGAATTCTTTAATCTTGCAATGTGTAAATGGATTGTTACCCCCATCTCCCGACAGGTCTCGATTATCTCATGAAACGCGCTATCTTCTCTTGGTAGCTTTACAAAGACTTCGTCCACCCAGTTATTTTTTATGTATTGAAAGGCTTGCTCACAGCCAGAGGCAACCACAGGCACCCCCTCTACCTCACTTACTTTACCGTGTACGTTAGTAAAAATAATCCCCGATAGGCGGATACGACCAAATTCATTATCCAGAAACGAGCGCACAATCTCCTTTGCTTCCTTGCGATCGCAAATCAATAACATAGCACGACTATGCCCCTGACGTTTGTCACGGCTTCTAAGATGCTGCTTCCATAAAATACGTGTTCCATACATCAGTACGGTAGCCATAATAAAATGCATAATTAACACGGCTCGTGAATAAATTTGTCCCGTTTGGGTGATAAAGAGATAAAAGACTGTGAGTCCCATCACAAACAAATTGTGTTTTGCCACCGCAACTGCTTCATTCCAGTAGCCACGGCGTAGGACTCCCTTATAGCTTTCGTTAAAAAATACAACAAAGACATCAATCAGCACCATAGCAAGTGCTGTGTTTAGATACAGTCCTGGCAAAAAATTAACCTGAAATCCATTTCGGATGCCGTTACTTATCGCTAGTGTAAGCAACAAGACAACGATATCCAAAACAGTAAAATCCAGATGCTTCACCCAACTGCTTGTAGACCTTCGATACATTTACTCAACCCCTTTTTATACCATACGCTTGTTATGTTTCTTATTTATACTCACCATAGTGTTGATAGCCACTATCGTATTTTTTATAATACCCTTTATAGTAGCCTTTATAATAACCTTGATAATATCCTTTCTCTAAATCTACCTTATTGAGGATAGCCCCTAGTATCCTGCAATTTGCCTGTTCTAGCTGTTTTTTCACTCCCTGCGCCAGACGATAACTGATTCGATTGTTTTCAATTATCATGATTGCTCCATCACAAACCTTAGTAAGGATAGCAGCATCAATGACCGAACCAAGCGGTGGTGCATCTATTATAACATAGTCTGCCTGATTTTCAAAGGACAAGAGCATCTTTTCTACATATTGATTGCCTAAAAGCTCCGTAGGGTTCGGAGTCACAGGCCCTGAGAACACCATATATAACCCTTCGATGTCAGTCTTACAGGTTACATCCTCGAGCTTAGCCTGCCCGGATAAGTAATGAGAAAGCCCCTTGATTTCTATCTTATCCTCTGCCTTTGCCCCTAGACGGCCGATAAGCACCGACTTTCGAAGGTCAGCATCAATTAGAACAACCTTCTTTCCATCCTCAGCTAATGCTTTGGCCAGATAAAAGCTAACGGTACTTTTTCCCTCGTTTGGCGTACAGCTTGTTAGCAAGATTCGTCTCACATCATCCCCGCAAAACATCAAGTTGGTACGTAAGGACTTAAAGGCTTCATTTCTTGCATATTCCAGTTCTTCGACCTTTTCCAGATTAATCTTTATCATTGTGCCTTACCCCCGTTTCCCTTTCGTTTTGCTTTCGCTCTTTTTTCCTTTGCCTGCATTTTTTCATAAGGAGTTTTTTGGAATCGTCCAAAAAATCCTTTTTTATGCTTTCTTCCATCATACTCTTCTTTTCCCATCGGGATAGCGGCAAGGGTATTGAGTCCCAGATATTTCTCCATGTCATCGGAGGAACGAATCGTATCATCCAATAAGTGAAGTACTACGATAACACCAGCACATAGCACAAATCCAAGTAAAGCACCAATCACTGCGTTTTTCTTGGTATTGGGACTCGCTGGATCCTCTGCGATATGTCCTTCTTCTACGATATTAGGTTTATCGGTATCCATAATTTTCGAGATACGCTCAATTGAAACATCAGCGAATTCATCCGCAATTTCCTTGGCAAGTCTTGGATCATTATCCTCTATTGTAAGCTTTAGGATACGTGTATTGCTTGGATTACTAATTTCGATTTTCCCCAACATGTCTTCATAGGTCGTATCTAACTTAAGATTTTTTATGACCGTCTCTACCACTGGGCGGCTCTTGATAAGCTCCATATAATCTTGTGTTAGTGACGTACCCATTTGGATATCTGCAAGACTTGTAATAGAAGTCGATTTGGTCAATATATAGAGCTTGGAGGTCGAGGTATAGACTGGTGTAATCACAAACTTGCTAAACAGTCCAAATGCCGCTCCCATCACAAGCGTGGAAAGCAAGATAATCAAAAGCTTGCTCTTTAATACAAAAAATAGCTCTAGTAAGTCAATTTCCACTTCATCCGTGGCATTATGATTGTTTTCCATAAAAGGAAGTCTCCTTCATTTATATGTATTTATTCTGTAGGATTCGCTCTGGATTTACATATAGTATTTTTTCTAAAAGCGCTTCCGGAATGTTCTTTTTTCTTAACAGTGTGACCGCATCCAGCATCAGCGGTGGCCGCTTTGTATCACTATGTGCATCACTTCCAAGTAGATGAATCAGACCACTAGCCATAAGCTTGCGACAATACGCTGCTCTGCCATCAAAGAGCCCACCCATGACACTTTCGGTATTCATTTGGATATAAATGCCCAAGGATATGAGTTCTCGTATATTGTCCTCTTTTTTATACAGCGCTTCGTAGCGTTCCACATGTGCAAGTACCGGGCGATATCCTGCCTGAATTAATTGGCGAAATCCTTGGTAAATCTCTTTATAAGGAGTCGTAGTAGAGAACTCGACCAGCACATAATCACTGTCTGCCAAGGTCGAAGCACGCCCTTTTTGTAAATCTTCCAAAACAGCCCCTGTATAATAGAGCTCATTCCCAATGAAAACGGCAAGATCAGGTGCAATCTCTTTTGCAACCTCCTTAACCTGTTCGACGAGTCGTCTTCGCTCTACAATTGTATCTTTTGTGCTACCACTGATAAAATGAGGTGTTGCTATGATAGAGCGAACACCCTGCTCATAT
>JASKJZ010000167.1 GCA_030154385.1 Clostridiales bacterium | reverse complement strand
CTGGTACAAAGTGTATCACAGACCATAGATATCTATGTCTTAAAATGGGGAATCAGCCAGGGAGATTATGCAATCGGAACCGCAGCTGGTATTTTCAAGAGCGTAGTTAGTATTGTATTGATTCTGATTGCCAATCAGATTGCAAAATACAATGGCGAAGAACGATTATTCTAGGGGGATGTGAAGATGACGATATCAGGAAAGAAAAAAAAGAAAAGATCAACCGCAGACACAATATTTGTTATTTGTAATACGATTTTTATGATTGCACTTGTAGTTATAACCTTGTATCCCATTATAAATACACTTGCTATTTCATTTAATGATGGTACGGATGCGCTTCGCGGCGGCATCTATTTATGGCCAAGAAGATGGACATTAAAGAATTATACAACTGTAATGAAAAAGAATAATTTGATTACAGGAGCTTATATAACCGTTTTAAGAACGGTGATTGGAACAGCACTGGCTTTGTTTGCAAATGCAATATTAGCGTTTATTGTCAGTCGAAAACGATTTTTATTTCGTAGGCAGCTTTCCTTATTTTGGGTTGTTACCATGTATGTGAACGGAGGCTTGATTCCGACATTCTTACTATATAAAAACATTGGATTGACCAATAGCTTTTTTGTATATGTTATTCCAGGTATGGTCGGCGCTTTTAATATGCTGGTAATTCGTACCTATATGAATGGACTTCCCGATAGCCTGGAAGAATCCGCGCAGCTAGATGGTGCAGGCTATACGACTATATTCCTAAAAATAATTTCACCTCTTTGTAAACCTGTTTATGCAACCGTAGCCTTGTTTGTGGCGGTGGGACAATGGAATTCCTGGTTTGATGCAATGCTCTATAATCGAATGAGCGCAAATTTTACAACGCTTCAATACGAGGTTATGAAGCTGTTATCCTCTGTAACCAATCAGGGAACTTCTGTCGAGGCTATGAAAAATGCAGTAGGAGCCGTAACACCAACTTCCATTCGTGCTGCAGCAACGATTCTTACCATGCTCCCCATTATATGTCTGTATCCGTTTTTACAAAAATATTTTGTGACGGGCTTGACTTTGGGAGGCGTGAAAGAATAAATTTCATATCAATTCTCACAAGATAAGAGGGAGCAAGTCAATATTTGCTCCCTCAAATACGTAACGATTTGCTGTGAAATATATGCCAGAAAAGGTTTGAATAAACAATTGGGATGGGAATGTATTTATGAGGCGAAGAAATAAAAAAGATTTCTTTGCCTTTTTATTTCTCCTCTTTTTATAGAAAATACAACTTGTCAATACAACAGTACAAGTGGTACAGTAAAAATAAAATAGGTTTATTGGAGGTTATTTATGGTAAACAAAGAGGCAATTGAAGCAGGAAAAACTGCACTTGGGATTGAGCTTGGATCAACTCGTATTAAGGCAGTGTTAGTGAATGAAAAAAATGAACCCATTGCATCAGGAAGCCATGAATGGGAAAATCAATTCATTGATGGGGTTTGGACATATAGCATAGAGGAGATCTGGACAGGATTACAGGATGCCTATCAAAATCTTGCACAGGACGTAAAACGGCAGTACGATGTAACTCTGACGACCATTGGGTCCATAGGATTTAGTGCCATGATGCATGGATACATGGCTTTTGATAAAGATGGTAAATTATTGGTGCCATTCCGTACCTGGAGAAATACGATTACGGAACAGGCTTCGGAAATTCTAACAAGGGAATTTGACTATCATATTCCGCAACGATGGAGCATTGCGCATCTATATCAGGCAATTTTAAATGAGGAAGCACATGTTACGGAGCTTGATTTTGTGGTTACCTTAGCAGGTTATGTGCATTGGATGCTGACAGGAAAGAAAATTTTAGGTGTGGGAGAAGCCTCTGGTATGTTCCCAATTGATCTGGAGACAAGAAAATTTGATGAAAAGAAGATTGCGATTTTTGATCAGTTGGTAGAGGAAAAAGGCTTTTCATGGAAGCTTTCCAATCTTTTGCCAGAGGTATTGGTTGCAGGAGAAGCGGCAGGAGAACTGACCGCAGAGGGCGCAAAGCTGTTAGATCCAAGTGGAGCTCTTTGTGCTGGTATTCCTCTGTGTCCACCAGAAGGGGATGCAGGTACAGGAATGGTGGCGACCAATAGTGTAGCACAAAGAACGGGTAATGTATCGGCGGGAACTTCTGTATTTGCTATGATCGTATTAGAAAAGGAATTATCGAAAGCATATGAAGAAATTGATTTGGTAACGACTCCAACCGGAAGCTTGGTGGGTATGGTTCATTGCAACAACTGTACTTCTGACTTAAATGCTTGGATTAACCTATTCAAGGAATTTACAATAACGCTTGGTATGGACGTAGATACAAATGATTTATTTTCAATGCTCTATCGCAAGGCATTGGAAGGGGACGCTGATTGCGGCGGTCTTTTAGCGTATAACTATTTTTCAGGTGAGCATATCACAGGCTTTGAAAAAGGAAGTCCTTTATTTGCCCGAACGGTAGATAGTAAATTTAATCTTGCTAACTTTATACGCGTTCATTTGTTTACTGCACTTGGAGCATTAAAGATTGGATTGGATATTTTGTTAAAGCAGGAAGGTGTTCGTGTGGATACCATTTTGGGGCATGGTGGACTATTTAAAACCAAAGAGGTAGGACAAAAGATTATGGCAGCGGCGATGAATGCGCCAGTATCCGTCATGGAGACCGCTGGAGAAGGAGGAGCATGGGGAATTGCAGTGCTTGCCGCCTATATGAAGCAAAAAGAGGCTGGTGAGTCATTAGAGCAGTATTTAACGGAAAAAGTATTTGCTGGACAAAGTGAGATAACGATACATCCAGATGCTTCGGATGTGGAAGGCTTTAACAAGTTCATTGAACGATACCGAAAGGGATTATCCATTGAGCGTGCAGCGGTTGACTCTCTCTGATAACGGATAGGATGAAAGATAAAAAAGGTTGACTCTCTTTTTGGGAATCAATCTTTTTTTTGTTGACATCAAGTGAACTTTAGGTGATAAAATGAATAGGAGTTCCTCTTATTATGGATGTTGCTATTTGTATATTACAGGGATATATGTGGAAACCATCAGGAGGTAAATATGTATCAAATAGAAATTAAGTCGATGGATCTGAAGCAAATTGCAAATTCAGGTCAGTGCTTTCGCATGAAAGAAGCAGAATTAAGTGATTGTTGGATGATTCAAAGCGCAAAGGATTATGTCGAAGCTAAGAAAGTGGAGAGAGGTTTCTTATTTTCTTGTGATGAATCAGCATTTTATCAAAAATGGGCGGCATATTTTGATTTTGATACAGATTATGATTGGATAAAATCACAAATTGAAGCAGAGGATGAGTATCTGATGCAAGCCATACAAGATGGTGCGGGCGTTCGTATCTTAAGGCAAGATTTATGGGAAACGATTATAAGTTTTCTTATTTCTCAAAATAATAATATGGTACGTATAAAAAAGAGCGTAGAAGATCTGTGTATTCGCTTTGGAACCATGAGAAGTGATTTGGGATTTTACATTGGTAAGGGTGGTGAATGTCTAGAAGGACCCAAATCCTATTATACGTTTCCAGAGCCAAATTGCATTTTTCAGGCTGGAATCGAAGGACTTTCTGGATTGGGACTAGGTTATCGGGATAAGTATATTTATCAGATGGCGAAAACATGCAGCACGCCTGAAGGGGAGGAATGGTTGCAGCAACTACAGGAGGCTGACTATGAAAAAGCACGAGCCTTATTGATGCAGCAGTACGGAATTGGTAAAAAGGTGGCAGAGTGTATCTGCCTCTATGGACTCCATCATATTGAGGCCTTTCCAATTGACACACATATCAATCAGATACTAGGAAAGCATTATCCAAATGGATTTCCAATGGAGCGATATAAGGGTTTTGCTGGGGTGATACAACAATACATGTTTTATTATAAAACAGCAAATGGATTATAAAAAGCGAATATAAGTTGACAGACAGTGAAAAATACTACATATTATAGAATAAAGGAGGTGCTGGAATGAGAAACATTATTGAGGTAGAAAATTTTAGTAAGACATATGGTGATTTTAAGGCGGTAGACAATATCTCCTTTGCTGTTGAAGCGGGCAGTATTTTTGCTTTTTTGGGACCAAACGGTGCGGGTAAGAGTACAACGATTAATACCCTCTGTACGATATTTGAGAAGACATCAGGTACGTTGTTGATTGATGGAAAGGATGTAAGCAAACATAAGAGTGAAGTAAGAGCCGCTATTGGTGTTGTATTTCAAGATTCTACGCTCGATGCTAAGATGACGATCGAAGAAAACTTGAAAATGCATTGTGTATTTTATCATGTTCCCAAAAAAGAAATCGAAGAAAGAATTGAATTTGTGCTAGGTCTTGTCGATTTGCTTTCCGAG
Organism: Clostridiales bacterium; assembly: GCA_030154385.1. The sequence goes on along the minus strand of JASKJZ010000167.1, from coordinate 1,582 downwards.
AGAAAAAAGCTAGTAGGGGCATTGTCTGGTGGGATGAAGCGGAGAGTAGAAATCGCGCGCGGACTAATTCATTATCCCAAGGTACTTTTTTTAGACGAGCCTACGACTGGTCTTGACCCACAGACGAGAGCACATATCTGGGAGTATATTGTAAAGCTTCAAAAAGAAAGAAATATCACGATATTTCTGACTACTCATTATATGGAAGAGGCGGAAATTTGCAATAAAATCGCGATTATTGACAAAGGACAGATTGTAGCGCATGATACGCCCTACCAATTAAAAAAACAGTATACAAAAGACAAAGCTTTTATTACGACCAAAGATCCCGATGCATTGGAGCGGCTGCTTAAGGACTATGCACTCTCTTATGTAAAAAAAGAGGGGTATTATAAAGTGATTGCAGAGCCGATTGAACGCTTGCTGGAAGTAATCAGCCTGCAAAGGGAAAGCATTGTGGACATTGAAATAAAAAAAGGTACGTTTAATGACGTATTCCTTGAAATTACTGGAAAGAAAATCAGAGAGGAGGCATAGGAGGATATGAATACGATAGTTGCTTTATGGATACGGGGGCTAAAGGCCTTTGTAAGAAATCGGACCGGACTTATTTTTTCTTTAATATTTCCTTTGTTTTTTGTATATGTGTTTGGTGCAATTTTTAAAAATGATTTTATTGATAATCCCATTGCCTATATGCTTTCTGGTGTTATTATAACCACGGTTTTTGAAAATTCATTGAATATGGCCTCCTCAACGGTAGATGATATGGTGAGTGGATTTATGAAAGAAGTGTTGGTTTCTCCTGCAAAGCGAATTGAGGTGGCGATTGGACAACTATTGTCGGCGGCTACCGTCTCTACGATTCAAGGAATCATGGTTTTATTAATTGGGATTCCAATTGGAATACGTTTTACTTCATGGATCACGCCATTTTATATTTTGGCGTCTATGATTTGCATTGGTATGGTTTTTTCTGGAGTCGGGTTATATATGGCGACTAAGGTTCGAAATGGTCAAACCTTTCAAATCGTAAAGACTGCCGTTACGATGCCGCTGACCTTTCTATCGGGAGCTTATATTCCATTATCCTTATTGCCTAATATGCTCAAATATGTTGCATACTGCAATCCCATGACATATGCGACTGCTTTTTTTCGCATGATCGTACTTGAAAAAACCAATTTGACGAATGTAGAGCTTCTTAAAGAAGGGCTTGCAATTAGCATTCAAGGATTTGTGGTGACACCGTTTATGACATTCCTGATTATTCTTTTCATTGGAGCGGTATTTATTACCTTGGCAACACGTTCCTTTATTCGTACTGATTTTTCTCGCATAAACCGAAGTGCAAATGATGCAAGTGAATTATGGGGATAAGTTTCATTTTAAGCAGACTGGTGCATTGTTTCGAAAAGGAGACAAATTATATCATATTGATCGAAAGGATCAAATGCAGCAAGCAAAAAAAGCTAGGGTAGATTATGAACCCTAGTCTTTTTTTTATGAGCCTTTACTTTACATACTTTACGCATAATGTTACACTTTCTATAGAGATAAATGGAGTTTCGTAGGAGAAGTG
>JASKJZ010000166.1 GCA_030154385.1 Clostridiales bacterium | reverse complement strand
CTTGTATCTTTCGCAGGCATCAAATATAGGAAGGATTTCTTTGGTCGGCCAATAGGTTGTATATCCGCCTTCCTTTCCCCCCGCAATCTGATTTCGGATGCGAATATTTGCAAAGGTTCCTCTCATCATCACTTCATGATTTCCACGTCTCGAGCCATAGGTATTAAACTCCTCTGGTGTAACTCCATGCTCCAAAAGATATCTGCCCGCTGGGGAATCTTTCCCAATTGCTCCAGCCGGAGAAATATGGTCTGTGGTCACGGAATCCTTAAAAATTGCAAGTACGCGTAACCCCTTTAATGCTTGAATTTCCTTTGTCTCTTGGGTCAATCCATCAAAAAATGCCGGATTTTGAATATAGGTCGATGCCTTGTCAAAGGAATACCTTGGACTTTGACTCTCCACGATCTGATTCCAAAGCAAATTATCATGGTATACGGTTTGATACTGCTCGACAAACATTGCCGGTTTTACGTTTGCTTCAATGAATTGATTGATTTCCTCCAGATCTGGCCATAAATCCTTTAAAAATACGGAATTACCATCTGCATCCTTTGCAATTGGCTCTGTTCTTAGATCAATAGCTACAGTTCCAGCCAATGCATAAGCTAAGACTAGCATCGGAGAAGCCAAATAATTTGCTTTCACCAATGGGTGTATCCGTCCTTCAAAGTTACGATTACCCGATAACACAGACGCGACAAGCAAATCTTTCTTTACTATCGCAGATTCAATCTCTGGTAAAAGAGGTCCTGAGTTTCCAATACAAGTCGTACAGCCATAGCCCACTGTCTGAAATCCCAGTTCGTCCAAGTACTCCTGAAGACCTGACTTTTCTAAATAGGCGGTTACTACTTTTGAGCCAGGAGCCAGAGAGGTTTTCACATATGCAGGTACCCTAAGTCCCCGTTTTACTGCATTGCGTGCCAGCAAGCCAGCACCGATCATAACCGACGGATTCGATGTATTGGTACATGACGTGATTGCTGCTATTACCACAGAGCCCGTCCGTAAGGTACCCTTTCTTCCATCGTTTAATTGTATTTTGACCTGCTTATTTATTTCGGTCTCTGTAAGACCATACCCTTGATTCCCTAAAGGTGCGGTGATCGATTCGACAAATTTTTGTTTCAGGGTCTTTACCTCGATGCGGTCTTGCGGGCGCTTTGGACCAGAAAGACTTGCTTCTATCTTAGATAAATCAATTTCTACGACTTCGGTATAAATCGGATCTTCACTACTAATCTCATAAAACATACCATTTTCCTTTAGGTACGTTTCCGCCAGCCTTATCTTTTCTTCGCTTCTTCCCGTCAGTTTCAGATATAAAATTGTCTGTTCGTCAACGGGAAAATAGCCGCAGGTTGCACCGTACTCCGGTGCCATGTTTGCAAGCGTTGCCCGGTCCGATAGAGGCAGTCTTCGTACCCCTTCTCCAAAAAATTCTACAAACTTGTTAACCACCCCTTTTTGACGTAACCGCTGGGTTACCGTAAGGGCCAAATCGGTAGCGGTCACTCCTTCGGAAAGTCTTCCAGTCAAACGAACCCCAACAACCTCAGGCATGTTGATATATGAAGGTTGTCCAAGCATGCCCGCTTCGGCTTCGATGCCTCCAACCCCCCAGCCCAGTACACCAAGACCATTAATCATCGTCGTATGAGAATCGGTTCCCACTACGGTATCTGGAAATACTATCGTCTGGTCATTCTCCTGCTTTGTGGTTACGACCGAAGCCAAGTACTCTAGGTTTATCTGATGAATGATACCAACTGACGGCGGGACAATACGAAACTGTTCAAAGGCTCCCTGCGCCCAATTTAAAAAGCGGTATCTCTCCTGATTTCGCTCAAAATCAATTTGTATGTTCTCCTTTAATGCAGATGAGGTTCCATACGAGTCTACCTGAATCGAATGGTCAATAACCAGATCCACTGGTATTTCTGGATTAATTTTTGTAATATCACCCTTCCGATTGCTCATTGCTTCCCGCAAGGAAGCCAAATCGACCACCGCCGGTACTCCTGTAAAATCCTGCAAGATCACACGCGCTGACTTAAATGGTATTTCTCTATCTGCTTGATATTCCTTCACCCAATTGGCAAGGCTATGAATATGCTCTTCTGTAATCGTAGAACGATCCTCTTGCCGAAGCAAGGCTTCTAATAAAACTTTTAGACAGTACGGAAGGTGCCTGATATCGTAACCAAACTGCTGCAGCTCATCCATTCGGTAATAGGAATACTTCTGTCCGTCTAATTCAAAATTATTTTGTGCTAATTCTTTCAGTCGTTTCATTCTCATGCCCCTTTCTCGATATTTGGTACCCCCATACTAACATGTTGCTAAAAATTCTTCAAGTAATGTGCATTGTCCTCTTCACAGCATGCACTTAAAATAATATTTCTCAATTTTCTAGTAATGGTATTGGTTCCAGCATCTGTTTTTTGCATCAGGAACAATAGTGTCAACCGATCCTTGGGGCAATTTGTAAAATAAGCTCCAAGCCAGCCATCCCAACCATATTCCCCCTCGCTTCCGATATCTCCAGCCTTTGTGCAATCCGTTCGTACTCTCATAAGATTGCCATAGCTATGCCCAGCTAAGGTCTCCCAACGCTCAAAATGCTTTTGCTGTCGATTGGATAAGGTTGCCGTTGTCAAATACTGCACGGTTTTTGGTCTTAACAGCTGCACCTTTTTGTAGCTTCCTTGGCACATCAGCATATTTGCAAAATGACTGTAATCATCTATCGTAGAAACTAAACCAGCGCCACCCGACTCAAACGCAGGCTCTTTATCCATCTGCTGCATAATCCCTAAGTGATTTTGCGTGTAAATCTCCAGCTTCCCGTTCTTCTCCTGGTAGGTTTTTACAAGACGATCTCTGGATTCTTCAGGAACCCAAAATCCAGTATCCTTCATCTCCAGCGGATCAAAAATTTCATCTTTTAAAAAGTCACCAAACCGCTTACCGGAAACCACTTCGATTATAGCACCCAGTACATCCGCCGAAGTGCCATACTGCCAGGCTGACCCAGGCTGAAAGGACAGAGGACAGGCTCCTAATTTGTTCATGGCCTCAAGGGTACTCATTGGTACGTCACCGTATAATCTCGACTTGATTTCTTCCAATAAATGTTCTGTTTCAAGGCCTGGTAAATCCTCTCCACCATAAACTAAGCCTGATGTCATAGAAAGCAAATCCTTTATCGTGACATCACGCTCCGTGCTAACAAGTCTATTTCCTTTGACGACCTTTTGATTTCGAAATCCCTCCAGATATTTTCCTACGGGATCAAACAGATCAATCTCACCACGCTCTAGTAGTAACATTACTGCAGCTGCCGTAATTGGTTTTGTCATAGAATACAAACGAAAAATTGAATTCCTATTTATGGGAAGCTGATTTTCCCTGTCGGCAAATCCGTCCTCGTGATATAGAATTTCCTTTCCATTTTTAAAAACAAGTAGGTTTCCACCCGCTAAAAATTCTTCCTTTATTCCATCTTTTAAAACCTTTTTTATTTGCTCCATTTCTTTTTTTCCTAACATTCCAATCAACCCCCTTGCAAGTATTTCAATAAATTTTCAGATATTATAATAATACCGCATTCCATCTAATTTACAAGTAATTCCATATCCATTCTTCCTAATTGAGAAGGTTCCTTATTCGCTAGTACAAAAAATAACAGAAAGAAAGCCGTGGCATATAACCACGGCAATCAAAGGTTCATACTAAGCAGCTACTATTTAGAAAGTCGGATAGATGTCAATCGTCTGCCCGCCTACTCCTGTATAATTGTTTCCACTCGACCAAGTCGTATCATTAATTAATGGTTTAAACTCAAACGTTTCCCCTGCATCATAACGTTCTATTTCATAAACCCAAACATCTGATGATACATTTAACATTGATCTGCCAGTATTCCACCACAGTGGGTAACTGTCACCACGCAAATACATGGTATTTCCAAGACCCACATCATAATGTACACGAATGGTAGTTATTGTCTTTGCAGGTGGAGTGTACGCTGCTATACTGTCAGATGTAAATACATAAGCAGTTTTCGCAGGAATGGTAAGCGAAATCTGTTTACCGGTAACGGTTCCCGTTGTTACACTTGTTGTAACTTGGGTATCCAAAAGATTTGTAAGCTGGGTTCCTATGGCAATTGAGCTTTCCGCCCGAACTGGAATCGTTCTGGTTTCATTGCTTGTCCCATTGTTAATTACCGTAATAATTTCTTGACCTGTCGTATCATCTCTTCTTGAATATGCGTATATATTATCTTCTACCCACATTTCCCTTTGTGTTCCACTGCTAAGGCATGCATAGTCTTTCCGAATTTGTGTTAATTTCTGTATATATTGGAAAATTTCACCACTTTCTGAAAATCCAGGCATAACCTCTCTGTTTTCCTTGTTTGCAATGCCTGCCCACTCTGTTGGTACACCGCCCCCATAGCACTCTTGCTCTGTTCCATAATAAACATCCGGAATTCCTCGTGTGGTAAATAAAAAGGTCATTGCAAGACGCAGTTTTTGATAATTGTCATCTGCCAGACATAAAAATCGATCGCGATCATGATTATCAATAAAGGTAACCAAATGGTTTACATTGCTATACTTATAATCCTGATCTAAAATGCTCTTTACATTATAAAAGCTTGCATCATTCGCAAAAACTTCACGTGCCTGGAAAAATAATGGAAAGTCGAGTACGCCCCATTCATAATTTTGATAATCACTGACATAATCAACGTCACCCACAAAAATTTCACCAAAGCTTGGAACCCCAAGATATGTTTCAAATTCCTGTAAGAAGGTTTTATCAACCGATCTGGCTGCATCCACTCGAACACCATCAACTCCTGTATCATCCACCCACATCTTATAAACATCTTTGATTGCTGCCCTTGCCGCACTATTGGAATGATCAATATCATCAAGACCACCCAAATCGCAATTTTGTACCTGCCATTCATTTGTCCAGTCCGTTATGTCTCCATTTTGATGGAACCAAGACGGATTATTAAACGGTGCTACCGGTTGATAACTGGTTGAGCTATAGGAAGAAGCATAAGGCTCCAAATAGTCTGCCATGTGGTTTGGCACCACATCTAAAATCACCTTTAGTCCTAGGCTATGTGCTTCATCTACCAAATCGATCAGATCCTGTTTGGTTCCATAATGTGGGTCTGCACTGTAATAATCCTTTGTAAAATATCCATGATAACCAGATTCCGTTCCATCACGGCTTAACAGTTCATTTTTCGACGGTGGTGAAATCCAGATAGCCGTAACACCAAGATCTTTTATATAGCTTAGCTTGGACTTTAGTCCAACCCAGTCCCCTCCCTGAGTATATTTAAGCTCTCCGGGGCGATATTCTGCATTTAGCGTTCCATTATTTGTCGAATCACCATCATAAAAACGATCGGTCAATACCATGTAGACGATGTCAGTCTCGTCCAAAGCACTACTGTCCGAAACGTCCAATTCCTGTGCATATGCAATATTTGCGTTCTTAGTTGTGTTTGTAAATAATTGGTAAGTAAGCGCTGATGTCAATAAAAGTACCACTACGAGTAAACTAGTTGCCATTCTTTTCTTTGACTTCATAAAAACTCCCTTCTACCCTAGACGGGCTCTCTCTTCAAACTACCCTTTTACGCTGCCAGTCGTAAGACCAGCAACAAAGAACTTTTGACAAAAGATAAAAACAATCAAAATTGGAATCAGACTCAGAACAGAAAGTGCAAATACATAACCCCACTGTGTGAACTGGTGTTGACCGAAGAACCCCGATATCGCTATCGGCAGAGTTCGCTTGACATTATCATTAATCACAGTATTTGCCCATGGATATTCCTCCCACGCAGTCAAAAAATTAAAGATCGACACGGAAGCTATCCCAGGCTTTGCAAGCGGCAGAACAATACGGTAAAATACAGTAAAGATAGAGCCGCCGTCCATATAAATTGCTTCGTCAAGCTCTCTTGGGATATTTTCCACAAACCATTTAATCATAAAGGTAGAATATTGGATTACCCAAGCAATATAAAACGGAATCAGT
>JASKJZ010000165.1 GCA_030154385.1 Clostridiales bacterium | reverse complement strand
CCACACTTGCCTGTGTCCACAAATACTGTGACGGAAAGGAACTCCCCCTATCCCCTTCGATATAGCCTCTGCTTCCAGAAAATACATACTCCTTTTGATTCCAGCAAACCTTACCCTCTACCTGGTGAGACAGACTGATTACCTGATGACGGCACTCCATAAAAGGGACATAGCGAAATGGTCCCATAATATCATAGGAAGGTGCAACCAGCCTATCATAATGTAAATAGCCCTTAAGGCTGATTCCTTTTCGTTTGATATCAAATTGACATCCACTCCTGCCAAATATATTTTTTCCAAGATATATCAATTCTCTTTTTTTGTCTCTACGATAATCCTTTGCCTCAAAGGGCACATAGCAGGTTTGCTGATTGGTTATGACCTGCAGGGAAGCACTGCTTCTTCCTCTTTTATCCACATGATAGGCAGGGATTAGTGAAAGCGTATCCTTCTTATTTTGTTGTTTTAAATAAATTCCTTCAAAATAATGATTATTCATCTTCTGCTTGCTCCAAATTCCTTTGTGCTGGATTATCGAGTAACCTTCCCTTTTCATCAAAGCGAGAGCCGTGGCAAGGGCATTCCCATGTTCTTTCTTCTGCATTCCATGCAAGCTGGCATCCAAGATGTGTACATCGCTTCGCATCTTTTGTAAGAAAAGGTCTTGCCTCCCATATCATAGAAATCGCCGATTGCACAAGAAATGATTTTGCTGAGGCAATGGGTGTAAAGCGTCTTGGAGAAAACACCTCCTCCCAAGGGTTTTTGTTGCCGCAAATCTGATCACTAAGTACCATGGCGGCTACCATACTGCTCGTCATTCCCCATTTTTCAAATCCAGTCGCAATATGCCAGTTAGGTGTCGATCTTGAAAATGTCCCAATATAGGGAATGTGATCGAGCGTCATACAATCTTGTGCCGACCATCCTGCCACCATTTCGCAATTCGGATAATATCGATCTGCTTTTTTTAGAAGCATTTCATAGCTTCCCTTTGTTTGGTGAAAGCCGCTTCGATTATTTCCTCCACCAAGAAGTAAAAAGTTGCCTTGTTTCCGAAAGGATAGTCCATCTGGATCAATTCCAAGATACATTCCATCCAGTAGGCCAGCATCTTTTAACGCTATCACATAGCTTCTTTGTTGGTGCATGCGAGCAAAGTAATAACCTGACCGAACCGGTGTGTTTTCGTATATGGAAAGGCCTTCGGCTATCGCAAATAGAAATTTTAGCGGATGAAATCTGGCTTGCCCAAAAAAGCAAAGAGCTCCATCAATAGAAAAGGGAAGACTTGTATCTTTGGTGAACTTTGCCAAAATACCAAGGTGCTCTGCTGCTAACGCTTCCTGTTTCAGCTTTTTCACCCCATTTTTTTCTTTGGTATAGAGATACGCCGAACATTCTTCCAAATCACAGTCAATATGTTTCTCTTGAATCATTCGTATATATTCGAGAATGGCCTGTTGATTGGCCTGCGCATATTGTAAGGCTCGCTCGTTTCCGAATCGGCGAATCAGATAATCATACTTTAGATTATGCTGGACTGTTATTTTTGCCGTCGTATTTTGTGTCTGTCCGCTACCAATTTTACTTGCCTCCAGTACCAAGGCTTCTATGTTGCGCTTCTTTAGAAAAGAGGCAATTAAAATACCTGCCAATCCTCCTATCACTACCACCTCTGTTTTTTTATCGTGCATAAGGGGCGGATATCATTTTTGTTGCAGGTTTCACTCCAGATTGATGCCATCTTTAAATCCTCTTCTTGCAATATAATTGGTTCTACCTGCTAGCATATCCAAACCGCTCCCTTTTCAACCAAAAAAAGATGCCAGCCATAAATATTTGCAATTTATGACCAGCATCTTTTTTTATTTTACCGTAATCGTCGTTTTGAACACAATTACCTTTTTGTTATATAGTGTGACCTTTGTAAGTATTGTTGTCTTACCTTTTTTCTTTGCAACAATTTTACCGTTTGCATCAACAATCGCAATGGCTTTGTCAAGGCTATGATATCTTACCTTTGCTCCGCCAAGTGCACTGCTTGTGGTAGCATCCTTTAAATATTTGACTTGCTCTAAGGTCTGCGGTAATGTCACTTCTATTTGTTTGCTTTTTCCAATGGAAAGTGTCTTTTTACCATTCGTTGCCTGAATCTGCTCACCAAGGGTTGCAATCATACTGCGACCTGGTTTTTTTGCAAGAATTACATAATCCGAACAATGTACCAGATTTATGGAAACGTAACCCTCTTCATCCATTTTATAAGTGGAGCTAAATGGCAGATTTTCTAGCTTCTTGGTCTCTTGATTATAGTGATATACATATACCCGTTTTCCAACATTGGAAGCATCCAGGCTATCTTTCACATTGACACGCACCGTTGCCTGTGATGGAAGCATACCATCATAACCAAAGTTAAGAACAACTCCTTCTTCTTTCGAAAGAACTTCTTTCAATTCATCACTTTCTTTTGTAGGCACAATTTTCAGCGTCAAATCGACATCCTTTTGTTCATCCTTTGCTGCCGCCAAATCTTTTCCTTCAAATTTCCAGGAATAAACCTCTTTTCCACTCTTATCCTTTACTACTACATGTAAGTCCTGTTTTTCCTTTGCTGCCTTTTCAAATGCATCCTTTGCATAGGTAATTGTATCACCTTCTTGATAAACCGTACGATCGGAAGATGGCGTTGGAAGTGGTATCGAAATTACAGATCCTGCTCCTCCATTATCTCGTGGTAAAAATACAATCGTTTTCTCAACAGATTTAGAAATCTGATCTTCATAAACAGAAACCGCTTTTACAGAAATAGTCTCTCCTTTTACATTTGAAGTCTTCACTTCAAAAGGTGCTGTATAGCGGTTTGAAGTAATCGATGAAGTGCTTCCATCCAGCGTATAATAAATTGCCTCACTTGGAGCTGGAGCTAATAAGGTTACGAGAACTACCTTTTCATTTGCAAGAGCAGAAGTATCAACTGGATCTGTTGTAATCTGCGCCTTTGGTGCTTCTATTCGGATTTCAAGATTGGCTACTGCATTCTGTAATGCATTCAATGCAGTTATCACGGCTTCTTTCGTTGCATTTTCATCCGCCAATACGCCATAGGCCTCTTTTAAGGCTTCTGATACGTTTGCAAAGCTTTCTTTTGTATAGTTTGTTTCCACTAAGATTGCTGCTCCGCTTACTGCCTTTGCTAAATCACTCTTATCAACAGGAAGAACTTTATCGACAGCTAGCCAGCTCACTACTGGAGCCTCTGTTCCCTCTGCACGCTCTATTTTTATTGTCACAACGGTACCTGCATCCAATGCAATGGCATCACTTACCTGTTCCTCTAAGTGAGAAGGGGATAATGTAACCTTATCCGCAAGTACTACCTCCTTTGCATCTCCTAATGCATCTATCCAAGAAGCGCTTACCTTCATAGTTCTAGTCATACCCCACCATTCATGGAATCCAAGATTGATGTTATAATTCCCTGCTTCCATTGGCAGTGTGTAGATGATTGGAGAGGAGGTTTCTCCACTTCCTTGACCATATAATCCACTCTCTGCTTTGTTTGACATATCAATGTCTGATTGCCCCTTGATTTTAACAGCATCGGCATTATATCCCCAAGTGACACCTCCTGCAAAAGCTTGATCGGCTTTGTCATTTTTAATGGAAGGAATCCTATTCTTTACTGCCTGAAATGGTGCCGTGGTCGTCTGCGTTTCTAAATCAATTCCACTATCAATAAACCATACAAGTGTAGACGGTATTACCTCCACTTTGACCTCAGTCGTTAAGCTGCTGCTCTCTACAGAACCTTTTATTAAAACCGTTTTGTATGGTGTTACTAAATCAACACCTTCGGTATCCCAGGTTACCGCCACAGTTTTTGTTACACCCTCAACCGTAGTTACCTCTACGGTCTGTGGAAGTTCAATGGCCTGACCACTTGCAACTGCGCACATATCTGGAGCTGTAATTGTTACTATTTCGTTTGGATCATATTCTCCCGTTTTCGCAACGCCAAGCCAGCTATACATCGAAGCTTCTCCTGAAACATAAGATAACTGGAATTCTACCACTGCTGTTGTGTCAAGAGAAAAGCTTACCGTACCTGTGTTATTTTGGCTTCTTAGATTAATAACCGTACCCTTAACCTCTTTATCATTTCCTTTTGCGTCTTTCCAAACAACGCCAGGCTGCATATCACGGACACGACCGCTTCCATAGAACTCATGACAGCCTACGGTCAATTCGTATTTTCCAGCATCTAGAGTAAAGCGATAACGCATTGGCTGTGCTCTATTGGTCTTATCTCGTAGTCCAACGTTATATTTATCGGTACTGGTGTAGGTATTCGGACGATCACCGCCATCTACCGTCGCACTCACCTTATTGGTTGTGCCATCGTTGATATAACCCCATCCATTTGCATCGGAATATGCAACATCAGAAGAAGTATTTTTAAGATCCGTCACAAGTCCATGCACTAAATCATAAGGCTTTGACTGTGCTGCCGTTGTATTGTTATTATAATAACCGATTCCAGTACCTGCATCCACAAAATAGATGAGATCCTTTGGTACAACTTCAATGGTTGCTTTTGCGACATATTTTTCACCGCTAATTGTTCCAAATACTGTTATCGTATCATATGCTTTCGGTGAAAGATCCGCAGTATTCCAAATTACGTTTTTTACCACCTTATTGCCATCTGCTGTTTCACAGTTTAGCGTTGCAGGAAGATTCCATGCCCCGCCCGCATACATAGCTGTCTGCACTTCTTCTGCTAAAACAACACTGCTTCCTTTCAAAAGACCTTGCATCGCTAATGCTAATGCAACCTGAGAAGTATCCACTTCTTGCTGGGTCGCGTCTATTTTTTCTAAAACAGCCTGTGCATCGCTCCTTGCAGTCGTAAAAGTTGACCAGGTAGCATCGGTATAATCACCTTTTTCCAATGCATTTGCGTTTTCCAACAAAGCGTTTAATTTATCTTTGTTAGTTTTACTATATGGAAGGAAATAAATCGCATCTAATACAAGCGTGCCCTCTACTACTGTAACAACGACCTGATGCTGCTTGTCTTCCAATCCCGTCATCATATAGGTAGCGCAGTGCTGACTGCTACTATTGGTAACGGCATTTAAAGCCTTTTGCTCGCCATCAACGGTGATATTCAATTTTGCAGAGCCATTGTTCGCTCCAATCAAAGCAAATCCATCACCCTTCAAGGTAAACTGTAACGAATCTCCTGTATTTGTATTCGTACTCGTAGAGCGGTACCAGTCGTTGTTGCTACCACCAGCACCTGCGATGATATTCCATCCTCCTTGATAGGTCACCTCATCGGATGCATTATCAATCATTTGCGTCGCATAAGGCAGATATCCTGCTATTTTTTCAACGGATAGGTTATCAAAGGTTGTTTTATCCCAGCTGCTTGCGATGCGAACACGACCAAAATATTCTGGATTCGTATCCAGGTATTCTGCTACCTGTTTCCCATCTACCCAAGCAGTAATAATTCCGCCCTTGCCTTCTAGTGATAACTGATAACTACCATTCGAATCCGCCTTTACAACTCCGCTAACCAGTGTTGATCCACGTTTCTTTAATGTCCACATACCATCTTTCGTGATTCGAAGATTGTAGCCGCTTCCTTCCAGACCCATTCCAGTCTGCTCTCGAATCGCAATTGCCGCATATCCAGTGCCAGGTACTGTAACGTCAATACTTGCCTTATAATTCATCCACCGGAAATCACCAATAACCGCATTGGGATCGTTGTGATTCCATTCGCCTACAGAGGTTGGTAGCAATTGCTCCAATTTGCCATCTTTTACAACAAAGGCACCACTGTAATCCACCAGATATCTTGGCTCATTTCCACGGCTTGCTAGATAATCACTTGCATACCCTGCATATGAAAAATCATCTGCATATAAAATAGAATTGGTATTATCAAGCTCTTTTCCTGCTGCATCCGTATCGAGAACTGCTTTCTCTCCCTCCTGTGGAAGACGTTCGTTATATTCTTCTTTGTTATTACAGTCAAGTGTTGTAGCCGTCACCATAGAATA
>JASKJZ010000164.1 GCA_030154385.1 Clostridiales bacterium | reverse complement strand
TTGTCTTACTATAGCATACGGCTGCCGCAATTTCCTCTTGTGCAAAGGGATCAGGCACTCCAAAAACCTTTACATCCAGTACCCCTTTATACTGCAAAAAAACTTCTTCTAGTTCAAGCGGCGCTATGTTTTCCCCACAGCGTATGATAATATCCTTTTTACGCCCCGTTATGTAGAGATTACCTTCTTCATCCAGATATCCTAAATCACCCGTGCGAAGCCATCCATCTGCACTAAAGGTTCGCTTTGTTTCCGTCTTCTTTTTATAATATCCATACTGCATGACATGAAACCCCTGGACCTGAATCTCACCGATTTCATACGGATTAAGCTCCAATCGACGACGATTATCCATAATCCGGAGCTTTGTGTGTGGTATCGCTTTCCCAACCGAGACTTCCTTTGTTTCCATTGGGTCTTCGTAGTCAGAAAATGTGATACTGGGAGAAGCCTCGGTCTGACCAAAGGATTGCTGAAGCTTCTTCATTTGAAAACGCTCTACAATGTTACGATAATCGCATTTTCGAATACCAGACCCCGCTATGATTCCCGAAACCAACGAGGATAAATCAAATGAGGAAAACATCTCGTTTTTCATCATTGCAAGAAACATCGTCGGTACACCGCTTAGCACCGTGCACTTTTTTTCTTGAATTTCTTGTAAAACCTGTATGGTACGAAAGCTCTCGATTACACAAATGCTGCAACCGCTAACGAGACTGGCAAGAAGTCCGGTTGACAGTCCAAAGCAGTGGAACAAAGCTAGACTTAAGCAAATCTTATCCTCCCTCTTCCAATGCATGCTATCACAGGCAATCGCTGCTATATTTAACATCTGGTAATGCGTCAACAGAATGCCCTTTGGCTGTGAGGTGGTTCCAGAGGTAAAGAGCATACTGAGGATATCGTGTGTCCCGACCTTTCCCTTCTCTGCCTCGATACCTTCAATCTCTTTTGGGTTCTCAAAAAAGAAGCTATTTTCGTGAAACCACTGTCCCTCCTCATCTGGTCCCATATAAATATAACGGCGCATCTTCCAAATCTGCCTCTTTCGAAGCTTTCTCATAATTTCTTTGAAATCATTTTCTTTGTAGTGATCACCATAACATAAATACTCGATGTTTGCATAATTTAAGACTGCATGCAGTTCTTTTTCTTTATAATTAAAATTAATTAAAACGGAAATCGCACCTAGCTTTGCAAGTGCAAGATAGGTAAATACCCAATTGGGACTATTGGAGCAAAAAATGCCCACATGTACCCCTTTTCGAATTCCATCCTGATAAAACTTAACTGCCAGATGCTCCGTAATACGATTCATATCCTGCCAGGTATAACTCCACTCATGATATTCCATTGCAAGCGTGTCTGGAAATTGTTCTGCATTTCTAGACAACAATTGTCCTACTGTCATCTCTTTTAATTCCATGTCAGCCCCCATCTGTGCTTACTGCACCCAACCTTGGTTTACCCCTCGTATTTTTCAAATGCTACAATAGCGGCACCAAGGGCTCCCATGTACTGAGCATCCTCACAAAAGGAGACCTCTGTCTTTAATTCTTTGGAAAGCGCATCGCGTACACCGCCGTTTTGGGCAACGCCACCACTCATAAAAACGCGTTCTTGCATCCCCACCCGTTTGGCAAGAGAAGCAACTCTTACCGCAACCGAATTACAAATACCAGCGATCAGATCCTCAAGTTTAACGCCCTTGGATAACTGCGAAATCACTTCAGATTCTGCAAACACGGTACAGGTACTAGAAATCTTAACAGCCTCTGCTGATTTTCTTGCATAGTCCTCGAGCTCTCCGATTTTCACCTGCAAAATCTGCGCCATCACATCCAAAAAACGACCCGTACCAGCCGCGCATTTATCATTCATGACAAAATTAGAAATCGTACCCTTTGGACTTAGCGCAATCACCTTGGCGTCCTGACCTCCGATATCAATAATCGTTCGAACCTCCGGATTGGTAAAATATACACCCTTTGCATGACAACTCAACTCGCTCATCTGCTCATTCATGTCTGCAAATGAGCTTCTTCCATACCCAGTTGCAACGCAGTAGGCGATGTCTTCCTTCCCTATTCCCGCCTTCTTTAATACCTGTTCATAGGCAAGCATCGGTCCGTTGGTTCCAGTTCCAGCCTTAACTAATGCTTTTGCAAGCATCGTTTTTCCATCCTTTAGAATCACACACTTAGAAGTGGTCGATCCTATATCAATTCCCAATGTATAAGCCATTTTCATACCTCATTTCCAACTCATCTAGCACCCGTACCAAATTTTATGTTTTGTGTACATGTGCACTTGTGTACTTGTTGACATCTATTTGTTAAAATAATACCAAACTTCAATCACTTTGTAAAGATTAAAATTTGGCATATTATACAATTTATCGAAAAATAAAATACTCCGATTGTACAGTTTTAAAGATGTCCTGCAAACGAGTCACGGTATCCAAATGGTTATGCAAGTACTCCCATCCTGCTCTTTCATCCCTGGTCTTGATTGCTTCGATTAAATGCTCGTGGTCTCCTATAATCTCCTCCAGCCGGTTCATATTGCGAGATTCAAAATTTCTCCAGCGACGTACATGGATATACTGCTCCTTCACTAGATCCATGACTTGCCCTTCTCCAACTGCATCCAGCAAATAACGATGATAGACATTATCGATGACATAAAACTCTTCCATAGAAATTTCTTGCTTGATTACTTTTTTTTGCTTTTTTACGTTTCCCTCCAGATCGTTTACCAGTTCAAGAATCTTTGCATCCTCTAACCGCAAGATTCTTCGAAAGGTTTCTTGCTCGATCGATTCCCGTAAAAATAAAATATCTTTTACATAACCCATATCAATCAGACTGACAAAGGTTCCCCTTTGCGGATAGACCGTAATCAGCTTTCTTGCTCTTGCCCGGGTAATTGCCCCTCTTACAATATGCCTGGACACTCCATATACCTTGCAAAGCTCATTTTCACTAATACTTTGGCCTGGCATATATACCAGTTTTTCTATCTTATAACACAAATCTTCATATACCTGGTCGCTCGTTAAATATTGTTCCATCTGTACTTCCCTCCACTTAGTTCACAATTCCAATTATAGGGTCAATCTTGGTATTAATTTACCAAGATGACCCTAAGTCTTTGAAAATTATACCTTATGTTTACTGGAAAATACAAGTATTATGGCAAATTTTGTATATATAATACTGATCTTATCGTTTACAAGGCAACGGCTTTTTCGGACACTTTGGTTTTATCGCCCCTGCTTTTACAATCGCGCCCTCTTCGCAGGCCTCCACACAAGCACCGCACTGGATGCATTCCTCCTGGTCAATGACGTGAATAAATTTTTTCTTACCCAAAATCGCTTCCTCTTCACAAGCATCCTCACAATCGGTACAGCCAATGCATAAGTCTGGCAGAATATGATAGGTAACAAATTTTTTACAGACTCCCGCAAGGCAGGATTTCTTTGTGATATGCTCTGCAATCTCATCTCCAAATTCTTGTAAGGCAGAGAGCACCAAGGTTGCAGCAGACATCCCGACTTCACAGACTGACTGCTCCTTCATTTGACTGCAAAGCTCCACCAGAAGTGTGATATCCTCTGGTCTTCCTTTCTTTTGAATGATATCCGATACGATCAAACGAATCTGTGTCACTCCTTCATGACCAAACACACATCGTCCACAGCATTCCTGACCATACAAATCCATAATCTTTGCAAGACGGTCCAGCATACAATCTGTTTCGTTATATAGCTCGATGTAATCGGTTGTAATCGTAATCGGCTCCAAAAAGCGATCCCGCCCAAATACAAGCCCCATAGGATGTCCAAAGTATACCGCCTTACAAGTTTCCTCTTCCTCGCAGTGCGAAAGTAGCTCCTGAATGGTCGTTTCCTTGGCAACCGAGATAATACCTGGCTTTTTTACCCTTCCATCGAGATAGATCTGCTTGGTATCAGAGTTGAGAAGTTCCTCCACCTGGTAAACCTCTTCTACTCCATTTACCGCAGCAGGAATGGGCTTTTCCCCCTCAAGAAGACGCAGCAGTGCCGAATGATTGGTAAACACAAATCCCGCATCCTGATCTGCATGAATCACTTCCATGCCCGAAAAACCTTCTATATCCGTTGCATGTTTTGGAAGAATTAGATAGCAGGGCTTTTCCTCGTTTTCCTTTCGGAGCCGCTCAATCTGTTCCTTTTGTTCCAGGAAAAGCTGCAATGCCTGTCCTGCTTTTGCGTGAATAGGTACTGCATTCAATACTTGATATGATTTCATTTTGATCCCTCCTAGTATTCATTCCAAAGCTTCGGTTTGGATAGCTGTAAGCGAAGATCACATTGCAAGCATCTGGAAGCCTCACATTTTGCTGCCTCACAGGTAAAAGGCTCTTCCATCGCCGCAAAGCTCTCCTTGCGCTTGTCTGCCTCCATAAGCGTTGGTTCTAAACGTTCGAAATCCGCAAAGCCCTCCACTCTTCCAATAAATGGACTTGGAGTCTCCCGTTTCGTCAGCGTTTCACCAATCCTACCATCGCCGCCAAGATACAGATCCATCTGCTCCGCACATTTTCTTCCGGCCGCTACCGCTGCTATCACAGAGTTCGTACCCGTAACCACATCTCCCGCTGCATAAACACCTGGCAGACTCGTTAGCAGATTCGCATCCGTCTTGATGTATGGCCCATGTGTCAGCTCTACGTCCATCTGATCGGTTCCCTCCGGACGCTGACCGACCGCAAAAATCACCATATCCACCGGTATTACTTCCTTTGTTCCTTCCACAAGTTCAATTACCGCCTTGCGATTTTCATCAAAATAGAATTTATCGACCGTTTGAAGCTCCACGCCTTCTACCTGATCGGTTCCGACAATACGTAAAAATGAATGCGCAGAATGAAGAATCACTCCCTCTTCCCTTCCTTGCTCAATTTCTTCTGTGCTGGCCGTCATCTGCGTTTCATTTTCCAGACAAGCAATGTGCGCCTCCTTTGCACCAAGACGGATTGCCGTCCTCGCACAGTCATAGGCAACGTTACCGCCGCCAAGTACCATGACACGTTCCTTGATGCCAGTCTCCACCTGCATTCTGGCCTTCTTTAAAAAGTCCGTATTGAGTGCGACCCCAGAAAGCGTATTTCCTTCCAGTGGAAGTCTTGTCCCTTGATGCGTTCCTGTGGCAATTAATACAGAATCATATCCTTGCTCTAAAAGCGTTTTTGGAGAAGCTTGTTTTTGACCAAGCCTGCATTCGATACCAACCTCTAAAATATCCGCGATTTCTCGGTCTAGCACCTCATCGGGCAATCGATACGCGGGTATTCCATAACGACATTGTCCGCCTGCCTTTTCATTCGCTTCAAAAAGAGTCACTTCATGCCCCTTTTTTGCCAAATAATAAGCAGCGGTCAGACCAGCAGGGCCTGCTCCAATGATAGCAGCCTTCTTTCCTGTTTTTTCATGAAAGCTTCTTTTTTCCTTCCATGCATGAGAATCATAGACCGTTGCGGCTCTCTTTAAGCGACAAATCGAAACGGGTTTGGACAACTCATTTCGTTTACAATTTGTCTCACACACATGGTTGCAAATATTACCAAGCGTCTCTGGAAAAGGAATCGTTTCATGAAGGACAGCCGTCGCCTTCTCAAATTCCCCTTCTTTGATGTAACGAACATATCTTGGAATATCTACATGAGCTGGGCAAGCAGTGCGGCAAGGCACAATGGACTCTGCATAAGACAGATCCTCCTTCATTACCCCAAGTGCATCCATAATTGAGCCTGTCGGACAGACTTCAATACAAGCTCCGCAGAATTTGCAGCCCGCTTCCTTTAAGGAAAGACCGCCATCAACACCGATTCGTACACCAGTCTCTGTTTTTTGAAAGTCCAGCACCTTGACTCCACGCAGCTCTCTACATGCACGAACACAACGTCCGCAGCGAACACAACGTGTAAAAAGATGGGAAATCAAAGGATTGCTATCATCATTAGCAACGGCTCTTGACTTCTTTTTCCAGCGCTCTGGTCCAACGCCCATGTACTGATACATGGACTGTAGTTCACATTTTCCATACTTGGGA
>JASKJZ010000163.1 GCA_030154385.1 Clostridiales bacterium | reverse complement strand
TTATGATCTTGCAAATGAGCCTGTATTTGAAGGAGACCAAACGGTCAGCATACGAAAAAAGGCGGATGGCTCTCATCCTGCTGGTAAAATCACAACCCTAACCTTTGTAAAAAATGAAACGCCAAGTATTCCAAGTACTCCAAGTATTCCGATACCACCAACAAATGACACAAGTACAGTTGTAGTTGATGTTAAGCTTGGAGAAACGGACGATACCGCATCCAAAATTACCATTGAACGGACAAAAGACGCAACTGGTAAGGTGTCGGATCGTGTTGTATTTGAAGCGCAGAAGGCAGCAGATACCATTGATAAGCTAAAGGAAGCAAAAAAAGAGGAAGCAAGAATTGTAATACCATATACCGAAGAAGTAATATCGGATACTACCGTAAGCATCCCATCAAAAGCAGTGCGTATTTTATCAGAAGGAGAGGTCAGCCTTAAGATAGATACACAAAATGCCAAGATTGAGATACCAAAGGATTCTCTAAAATATGCGAACGATACAACCGAGAAGGACTTATACTTTCGACTAGTACCAATAAGAGAAGAGAAAGAACAAAACAACATAGAAAAGCGTGCCACAATTGAAATCGCTTCAAAAAACAACGAAACCAATAATATTGCAGTTATTGGAGTTCCGATTGAAATTGAAACCAATATGCCGTCATCGCGGGTAGATATCTTTTTACCTTTAAATGGTATCGAAATTCCAAGCGATGCATTGGAAAGAGAGAATTTTTTGGAGCAGCTAGCGATTTATATTGAACATAGCGATGGTGATAAGGAATTGATAGAGGGTAAAATCGTAGAGGATAAGGATGGAACCGTCGGAATTCAGTTCCCAGTGACAAAATTTAGTACGTTTACAATCGTGAAGACAGATGCGTTCCAAAAATCATCCTCCTGTAATATTAAAAAGGTTTCGGTACCAACAGATGCTACCAGAAAGGGCAGGAAAATTGTTGCAGTAGTAGATCAGAAAAAAGCATCTCTTTCTGTTAAGCTTACGGTAAGTAAAAATGCCACCTGGAGTCTATATTCCGATAAAAAGTGTACCAAAAAGATCAAAGCAAATCGTCTTAACCTATCAAAAGGAAGTACGACTGGTTACATCAAAGTAACAGCTGAGGATGGAAAAACCAATAAAGTATATACCTTAACGGTAAAACGAAAACCAGCTTCTAGAAGAGTTGTCATTGTTGCAACAAAATATGATTTTGCGGATGCAACAGCAGGAAGTGTTTTAGCTGGACAATGGAAGGGAAATGTACTTCGTACTGGTGTCACGGAACAGGATGCAAAAAAATTGACGGATTACATTAAGAAACACTACAAAATCAGTGATGAAATCTATATAATTGGACTTGGAAAGGCCGTGAATGAAAAGCTGGATCAAATGTTAAAAAAGGAGGGCTATCAGAACATAAAGAACATCGGCGGAAAAGATAAGTATGAGACAGCTGCAAAGATTGCAAAAGAAATCACACTTCCAAAGCATGTCAAGGCAGTACTAATAAACGGAGCGATTAAGCCAGCGGATTTAGAGGACATTCAAAAAGTATGTGTGAAAAATGGTTACCCGATTCTGTATGTAAAGAAGAATAGCCTTGGAAAAGCTACCAAAGAGGCACTAAAAGAAATTAAGCCAGAAGAGGTTTTCTTAATTGGAGGAAAGGGAGCAATTAGTGACCAGGTAGTAGAAGAATTAGAGGAACTTCTTGGCTTAACAGAAAAGGAGATTCAGAGAGAACTTCGTTAACAAAAGAAAAAGATAGCGCAAAGGATTGGTTCAATTAAGAATCAGTCCTTTGTTGAGTGTAAGGAGGATGCAATTGAAAAAGCACATACTTTTCATTAGTAATGTTATAATTATATTGGTGATTGTTACTGGTTTTTTTGCAGTCGTCTATCAAGATAGTAAGAACTATCAAGAACTGGGAGAACGTTATTTGGAAAACATCGTAAGTCTTGCGGATACGAATATCTCAAAGCAAATCGAAAATGCAATGATCAAGCCAATCATGGTATCGAAGACAATGGCTAATGATGAGTTTTTAAAGGGATGGATCTTACATGAATCAGAACATGGAAAGGATAGTGAATATTTAAATAAGCTCTATAATTATCTCAAGGCCTATCAAGAAAAATACGGGTATTCTACCGTGTTTTGTATACCAGCGAAAACACAAAATTATTATTATCAAGAAGGTTTTAATAAAAAGCTTTCAACGCAAGACGATCATGATATATGGTACTACAATTTTATTCAGTCAAAAAATGAGTATGATCTAGAAATCGATACCAATGAACAAGATCAGGATACTATAACGGTATTTGTTAATTTTCGAATCGATGACGAGGAGGGAAATATTTTAGGAGTGATTGGCGTCGGACTCGAAATTGTGTCTTTTGAAGACACCATTCAATCCTATGAACGGGACTATGATTTGTCTGTTTATATTGTGAATGTACATGGAGTAGCAACTTCTTTTAATAAAGAAACGGACATTTTTGTCAAAGAAGATAAGCTCTCAAGGCGTACGGGAATTCAAAATAAAATAAAATTAAGCCCATCCGATCAAGCAAAGATTCAGTGGTATACTTCAAAAGGAAAGCGAAAGTGTCTGATTACAACATATGATGCTTCCCTAGGCTGGTATTTGGTATTAGAAAAAGACACCAGCACGATAAGCAGGGCATTTCAAGTGGGAATCAAAAATAATATGCTGGTTATGTTAATGGTGATGGGGTTGTGCATTTTGGTAACTACGGTTGTTTTTATCAATTGTAATCAGCGTTTGATCGCCATCGAAAACATAGACGAATTAACAGGTCTTATGAGTCGAAAGCTTTTTTCCAGAAGGTATCCAACCTTTTTGCGAAAACATAGGAAGGATGTCTGTTCGGTATTTATGATGGATGTGGATGCGTTTAAGAGCATCAATGATACATATGGTCATATTTATGGAAATGTAGTGCTTACTATGATAGGAAAGCACTTAAAGGAAATGACAGCGCAAGATGGAATTGCATGTAGATGGGGCGGTGACGAATTTTTGGGAGTTCTTGCCCTTGATCAGGCGGAGCTGGAAACGCGAATACATGAATTTATGGAAGCACTCGAAAAAGAAGGAGAAAACTTACATCATAAGATAACGGTTAGTGTAGGAATTATAAGTGTAAATGAAAAAATAAATGAAGAAGAGATGATGAAGAAAGCAGATAAGGCTATGTATCATTCGAAGAAAAATGGTAAAAATCATATTACGGTATTATAATCAAAGCGATTTGTCCTATGAAAAGGGATAGCCAAATGGCTATAAGTATAGTATAATCGAACCATAAATTGAATCCATATACGGTGTCAGAAAAAGTATCTTACTTGGTTCTGATGAAAAGGGAAACAGGTGCAAATCCTGTACGAACTCGTCACTGTGATAAGAAAGCTGCAACAAGATAGCCACTGATTGTTATTGGGAAGGCTGTTTGTAGCGATAGATCTTTCAGCCAGGAGACCTGCCATATATGAAGTATAGTACAGCCACGAGTAATTGGCCTGGAACCGTTCGTGATAGGGATTTCGATGTCTATTGCTACCTCCATGCCTTTTTTTGTGGCATGGAGGTTTTTTTATGCAAATAGAAATAGAGGAAATACGACCAGAGCAGATAGAAGCTAAAAGTTTTTCTATCATTGAGCAAGAATTAAAGCAAAAGCAGATTGTGCTTGATGCGCAGAATGAAATGGTCATCAAACGAGCCATTCATACGACCGCGGACTTTGATTATGCCAAGACCTTGTGCTTCTCTGTGGAGGCAGTCAGGATAGCAAAGGATCTGCTCCTACAAGGTGCTGATATTGTGACAGATACCAATATGACCCTAGCTGGAATAAATAAACGCGTGCTAAAAAAATATGGAGGCGAAGTGCACTGCTTTATGGCAGATGAGGAGGTTGCAAAAATTGCAAAGGAGCGAGGCGTTACGAGAGCATCAATCAGTATGGAGCGCGCAAGAGCGATACGTAAGCCAGTACTGTATGCCATCGGAAATGCACCAACGGCTCTGATCACCTTATATGAAGGGATGGAACAGGGAATCTATATGCCTTCCTTTGTAATTGGAGTGCCCGTTGGATTTGTAAACGTGGAGGCCGCGAAGGAACTTATCATTTCCTCTAAGGTACCATATATCATCAATCGGGGAAGGAAGGGCGGAAGCAACGTGGCCGCCGCCCTGGTCAATGCCATTTTATATGAGCTATCGCGGTGAGGGGAATCGAATGCGCTATGGATTTACAACGGGAAGCTGCGCCGCAGCTGCAGCCAAAGCGGCCGCCTATATGCTGCTTAGTGGAAAGAGAAAGACTTTTATTACGATTGAAACACCCAAGAAAATTCCCTTTGAAGCAAAGATTCAACCAATCGCTCGAAGTGAGAAGGCGGTATCTTGTGGAGTGCAAAAGGATGGAGGGGATGACCCCGATGTGACGACCAGTGCTTGGATTGTTGCCACGGTATCGTACGGTATAAACGAGGGTAGGGGGGCGATTTCCATTGAAGGAGGTAGTGGTGTTGGCAGAGTCACCAGGCCAGGACTTGACCAGCCAGTGGGAGTTGCGGCTATCAATCATGTACCGCGTGCGATGATTGCAAAGGAAGTACAAGAGGTGTGTGACTTCTTTGATTACAAAGGGAGCCTTTTGGTGGAAATTTCGGTACCAGGAGGGGAAGAGCTTGCAAAAAAGACCTATAATAGCCGACTTGGTATCATAGGGGGAATTTCCATTTTAGGCACCACAGGAATTGTGGAGCCGATGAGTACAAAAGCACTGCTTGATACGATTTTAGTTGAACTTAATATGGCACGGGCAAGTGGACATAAGGCCGTGGCCGTTTCTTTTGGAAACTATGGACAAGCCTATATGAAGCAGGCATATGGATATGATCTGGATGAGAGCGTAAAATGCAGCAATTATATTGGTGCTTGTGTGGATATGGCGGTTACGTCAGGCTTTACGCACCTGCTTTTGGTCGGGCATATTGGAAAGCTGATAAAAGTAGCAGGCGGAATTATGAATACCCATTCAAAGGAAGGGGATTGCCGCATGGAAATCTTAGCGGCACAAGCCCTTTTATGCGGGGTTGATGCTAAGATAACACGCCAAATTCTTACGCGTGTTTCCACCACAGAGGCCTTGCGTGATTTAAAGCAGTGTGGACAAAGAGGTCAGATTATGCAGCAGCTTGTGGATCGTGCTAGTTTTTACTTAAGGAAGCGGGCAGGAGAGAAGCTTGTCGTAGAATGTATTATGTATGAAAACGAATATGGTGAGCTTGCAAAGACGGTAGGGGCTAGTGATTTACTTGAGCGGATAAAAAAACAGACGGAGGAATAAAACGATGGTGCATTTTGTTGGAGCAGGATGTGGAGCGGTTGATTTAATTACCGTTCGCGGCATGCATTTATTGGAACAGACCGATATTATTATTTATGCAGGTTCCTTGGTCAATCCTGCGCTTTTACAATATGCGAAGGATATGTGTGAGTTTTATAATAGTGCGACGATGACCTTAGAGGAAGTAGTGAGTGTGATGGAACGAGCATATCGGGAGAAGAAAGATTTGGTACGCCTTCACACGGGAGAGCCAAGCATATACGGGGCAGTAAGAGAGCAAATGGATATCTTGGAAGAAAAAGGGATTCCATATGAAAGCTGTCCAGGGGTGAGTGCGTGCTTTGGAGCGGCAGCCGCGATGAATCTTGAGTATACACTGCCAGAAATATCACAAACCCTGATCATTACAAGAATGGAGGGACGAACCAAGGTTCCAAAGAGAGAGCAAATCGAGGCTTTAGCAAGTCATGGAGCTTCTATGGCAATTTACTTAAGTGCAGCAAGGATAGGAGAACTGGAAAAGAGGCTCTTAGCGGGAGGCTATTCGATGGATGTGCCTGCGGCGATTGCCTATAAGGTCAGTTGGCCAGAAGAGGCTATTTACCCGTGCACCGTTGGAACCTTAGCCAAAACCGCAGAGAAGTACCATATTACGAAGACTGCACTCATTTTGGTAGG
>JASKJZ010000162.1 GCA_030154385.1 Clostridiales bacterium | reverse complement strand
TTTTACTTTTCCTCTCGCTCTAATAGAATTCCCGTCCATTATACCAAAGTATGATACCAGAGTCAAAAGGTCATGTGTTTCATGCTTGCATGAAAAAACATGACCTTGGGACTCGCCAAAATATGAGAAAGAAGCCCATCTCGGGCGAATTTCGAATATTTTAGGATTACGAAAGCACGCAGTGCGGAGCAATCCGTGGTATCATACAACCCACCAAAAGGTCATGTGTTTCATAGGTCATGTGTTTCATGCTTGCATGAAATGCACCAGAGTCAAAAAAAGACAAGTTTTATCATTGCAACGATGGAATAAATTCAGTAAACTAAGAAAGAATGATGAAACATAGGAGGAATGCCATGAAGGATAGCATGACAAGTAAAAAAGGGGTTTTAATGCGTGAATTGATTGCCGAAATCACTTCCACACACCACTTAGGAGAATCAATACAGACCGGCAAATACCGAAAGCATCCCATTGAACCACCCTTTATTTACCCTGCAAAATATCAACACGAAACCATTATGCTCGAACACTTTTCCTTTGAGTACTTACGAGCTTCTAGAGAAAAAAGTAAGACCGCCATACTCCAGCTTCATGGCGGCGGCTATATTGGACCGATGAAAAATGCTTACCGTCGTTTTTCAATTTATTACCATAAACAGTGTCAAAATAGTGATGTCGTAACCGTAGATTACCGCGTTGCACCCGAACATCCATACCCTGCCGCTCTCATGGATGCACTCACAACCTATCGTCATATGATAGCAGAGCTTGGTTATGCACCAAAACGAATCACCATCGCTGGAGACTCTGCTGGAGGGGGACTAGCCGTTGCTCTTTGCCTTTATCTACGAGATCATAAACTCCCACTTCCAGGAGGTCTCATACTAATGTCACCATGGTGTGACCTTACAAACAGCGGAAGCAGTCATATCAAAAATTTTGAAATCGACCCGTTATTTGGAAATAGTATCAACAATATGCTCTACAATTCCTCCTATATTGGCTCGCACGATCCAAAAAATCCTTATATTTCCCCATTATTTGGAGATATGAAGGGGCTACCTCCTATGCTAATTCAGGTAGGTACCCATGAAGTGCTATTAAGCGACTCTACACAACTAGCCAAAAAAGCAAAGGAGAGTGGCATAAAGGTTCGTCTGTCTCAATATGAGGGAATGTTCCACGTATTTCAAATGTCTGGTTCTATGTTACCAGAAAGTAAAGCGGCCTGGAGGGAAGTTGGACAGTTTTTCCAAATTATACAAGTTTCTGATACAAAACCATCCAGAACATCAAAAACAAACCACATAAAACAACATAAAACTTGATATTGAAAGGGCAATAGCCTATAATTAACCTATCGTAAGCAAATTTATAGTGAGTAAAGGAGATTATTGGGGATTATGAAACAAAAGAAAATGAAACAAAAGAAAATGAAGCTAGATAAAACTACAAAAAATGCTAGCAAAAAAGCGAAAATGAGCTTTCAAGACATGAGTATCCACGGAAAACTACGACGCTCGTTCCTCTTTCCAATGGGTAGCTTTTTTGTCGCCATTCTCTTTTCCATCGCAGCTATCATATTTATTGGTTCGAATTTTGGAAATTTTTACAATACCTCGTATAAGGTAGTTACAACACAGTGGCGCATGCAGACCAATATTGAAGAAGCCTCCATCAATATTTTACTTGCTGCAACCTCCTCCGACACTGCTCTAACGCAATCCTATGTTGATACCTCAAAGGCACAGATTGAAGAGCTAAAGAGTAATTTTGAAATTATCAAACAGTATTATAAGGGAAATGAACAATCATTAAAGGATTTCCAAAAAGCACTTGATAACAATGCACAGTTTGAAAAACTAATGTATACCAGTGCATTAGCTAGCAATAATATGGCCGCACTCCAGATCTATACGACGTATTATGCACCTAGCATGCAAAATATAAAGGAAATATTAAATCAAATCGGTGCAGATATGGAAACTGGCGCAAAAAGTGACTATACAACCTCAAACATTGTGCTCATTTTGGTTACAATCTTCTGTCTTGCACTCGCTGCCTTTAGTGGAATCATTGCGATTCGAAGCATTCGTCGTATCGTATCTGCTATGACTTCCCCGATTCATGAAATTGAGACCGCTGCTAAGCAGATGTCCGAAGGCAATCTTCACGTATCCATAAACTATGAAGCTGCAGATGAGCTTGGAAGCCTTGCAACCAATATGAAACATACGACCGAAAGCATCTTTGAAATCGTAGAAGATATTGGTGCCTGCCTAAAAACAATCGCCTCGGGAGACTTTAACTTCGAAAGCCAATGCCCGAATAATTATATCGGAGATTTTGCTCCTATTTTAACCTCCATGGAACATATTGCAACCCAGCTAAGTTCCACCATATCTGAAATCAAAGAAGCGGCAGAACAAGTAGCAGGCGGAGCGGAAAATATGGCAGAAGCCGCGCAAAGTCTTGCGCAGGGAGCCACCGATCAAGCTGCTTCTATCGAAGAGTTGACTGCTACGGTGGATGAAGTGACCGAGCAGGTCGAAGATACTGCAAAATCTTCCAAGGAAGTGGACGATATGGCAATGGCCGTATCGGGTGAAGCACAAAACAGTACCAAACAAATGGAACGTATGACACAGGCCATGACACAGATTACAGAAACCTCCTCTCAAATTGAAGCCATTATCCAGAGCATTGAAAATATTGCTTCTCAGACCAATCTCCTATCGTTGAATGCTGCAATCGAAGCTGCCAGAGCAGGAGATGCCGGTCGCGGCTTTGCCGTTGTGGCAGACGAAATCAGAGAACTTGCCAATCAAAGCGCTGCCGCAGCGATGAATACGAGAGAACTCATTCAGTCGACTCTTGCAGAAATCCAGAGCGGCAATGAGATCGTGGATGCTACCTCTGCTTCTCTTACTCAAGTTGCTACTGCCATTGAAAATATGCGTGAAATTATTAAAAAAACCACCAATCTTTCGATCCAGCAGGCACACTCCATGAAAAAAATAGACGGAGGAATCGAGCAAATTTCTGCCGTTGTACAAAACACCTCCGCTACCGCCCAGGAGAGCTCCGCTACCAGCGAAGAATTGAGTGCACAGGCTGAGTCCCTGAATGGACTTGTTGGACAGTTCATAACGAGATAACAAAAAATTGTAAAGAAAAAACATGCCCTTGCAATAATAACGCAGGGGCATGTTTTTGTTCTTCTAATTTATCCTTATTCTTCCTTCATCTTCTGCAATAACGAATTCATCTCATCGCAAAACTCTTCTTTCCGATACTGTGAGGTTAACAATAGCTGTGTTTTATCCTCAATTTCGGTTTTAAAACGTGCATTGGAAAGTCCCCACGTAAATCTGGTATACTGCGCTTCTTTCGTTGCCGAAAGTAACCTCTTTGTCATTTCATTAAAGGGAGTTTTCGGCTCCTCTTCAATCTGTATCGTAACAAAGGGATTGGAACGATACAAATATTTGGCTTCACAATATTTTTCCGAGATAAAAGCGGCCACCTTTGCTGCCAACTCCCTATGCCTGGAATTTGGATTAACCGCATATCCCCCGATCGTGCCGCCTCCCGAGAACACTTTTTTCCCTGCCTCATATGCTTCTTCACTATAGGATGGATAGTACATCCAATCCACCGAATCCTTCATTTTCTCATAAGCAGATCCCATTTCCCACTGTCCGTTGATCATCATTGCTGCACCACCCGAATAAAACAGTTCGACTGCCTGATCATAATTCAGACTGGTCACATTGGATGGAAACATGCCCCGCGAAGCCAATTGCTGCAACACGTTGGCTGCCTCTTGATAACCTTCGCCAAGCTCTAATACCGTACCTGCATCAAGCTCCTTGATTCCTCCGGGTTCAAATCTGGTGGCTAAAATATCGTAAAGGGCAGTCGTTACCCATTTTTCCTTTCCAAACAAAGCCATTGGTATGATACCATGCTCCTTGAATACATCAATTACATGACAGAGCTCGTCAAAGGTCTTTGGAACCTCCAACCCATATTTCTGAAATAAATCCTTATTGTAATACCAAAGGACTACTTCATTCCCTGCATAAGGAAAGGCATAAATATTACCATCCTCATCATATAAAATATCGTTTGCATCCTTTGTTATCTTTTGGTCAAAGCCAACTTCCTTTGCCACTTCGTTTAGTCTCATAATATTCCCTGATTCCTTAAAGGCTTCAATCTGCTGCTTGCCCGCCTGATAGATATCCGGCAGGTTTCCCGTAATGGCATAAGTCTGAAGCTTTTGTCCATCGTCTTGCGCCTGAATGTCAAGCTTTAGTGTAACATTCGGATAGGCTTCTTTTAGCTTCTCCACTGCATAATCATAAGGATACATGGTGTCTTCATCTGCATACTGAGCATAAATAGTCAACGTAACAGACTCATTATCACCTGTTTTCTCGCTGGTTTTGGGCGAATTACTTGTACAAGCAGTTAAAAAGACACAGCTAGTAATGGCAAACAGACACCCCATCCATAATTTCTCCCTTTTTCTTTCCATAACCCCCTCCATTTATTTTGCTATTGTTTTTGGTGTTACCCCATAATACTTTTTAAAGCATTTACTAAAATAACTTACATCGCTGTAACCTACTTCCTCTGCGACCTGAAACAGCTTGTAATCTGTCTCACGGATCAGGCGCTGCGCCATTTCCAATCGATATTTCGTGATATATTCCGAAAGCGTCATATTCATTTCGCTTTTGAACATTTTTCGAAGATACGTCTGATTGACCAAAAGTACCTTTGAGATGTCCTGAATGCTCATATCTGGTTCTTTGTAATGTGCTTCTATATACTGTTTGGCAAGTACTGCTACCTCATACGATTTGGATTCTTTTTGACCTTCCTCATATATAATTACCGTTTCGTAGCAAGATAAAAGAAACTCTCTTTTTTCATAATGGGTGCTTGCAAAGCCAAGCCGCTCATAAAAGGAATATTTTTCTCCGAAGATATCCTCAATATTCCTTCCATTTTTCACCAAATTGGATAACAAAAGACTTAATAGGCTCATACAAATCATCCGGAATAAATCTTCATTGTGAAAGGCTTCCACCCGGTCAAGCTCCTGTTCTATGACCGCAAAAATACCTTCTTGATTACAAAGCTCCAGATTTCGCAAAATTTCCTCGACTACCTCGAGCGAGTAGAATGCACTCCCATCCTCCAAGGAAAGCTTCTTATAGTCCCATATCTTGTCTCGTTCCTCTCGAATATTCGAAGAAATAGCCTGCAGGGTCTGATAATACGCATCCTTTATTGTCTTGATATCATAGCAGTAGTCGCTCACCCCTACCGATATGGATAACCCTAAATAATCCTTAATCATTAAAATTAAATCCTGAAACTCATGCCCACGATATTTTTTCATATTAGCTTCACTTGAAAAATTTAGAATTGCGACAATATTATTTTCATAATCAGAAAAGCTTGCATAGCTTCCCTCGATATCTAGCATCTCTCCTAGCATACTTACAATAACGCGTTCCCAATTGACACGTTTTTCATACTCCGAAGTGTTGTCATATAACTCAATTTTGATGGTATAAACCAGAAAATAAGATGACTCAAATTCGATTCCGACATGGGAAAGTGTCTCTTTATAAGTATCCGTATATGCATTTTTATTGGAAAAAATCAATCTTCTTAGCTGCTCCTCGCGCTTGATTTCCTGATCCTCCTGCCGTTTGCTTCTTTGTTCCAAAGCACGGTTTATATTATCCTGCATTTTTAAAAGACTAATGATTAGTTCCTCTTTTTCAAACGGTTTTACGATATAATCGCACACTCCAATCTTAACGGCGCGCCTTGCATATTCAAACTCATTATTTCCGGTAATCAGGATAACAGAAGTCTCTTTATCCTCCTCCATAATCTTTTCTGCAAGCTCAAGTCCGTTCATATAGGGCATCGTAATGTCCGTTAATACGATGTCAGGATAGTATTCCTTAAAGAGTGCCAGCGCCTCCATGCCATCCTTTGCTTCACAGCATATTTCAAATCCATATGCCTCCCAGTCAATAAATCCTCTCAAATATTCAAGAAAAATAGGCATATCATCTACAATCAAGATC
>JASKJZ010000161.1 GCA_030154385.1 Clostridiales bacterium | reverse complement strand
GACATACCGTAATGAGCGATCGGGGGGTGCCATTACGAGGGCTGATTTTTCTGGAATTATTTCTTGTATTTTTTATACCGTATGCTCTGATTTTAGGAGTAATTGGTGTTTATACATTTGAGAAATCCAGACAAGAAAATCAAGATAGAGTAAAGATGTATACGTCAATGTTGACAAATGAAATGGAGGAGCGTCTGGAGCGATATCAAAAAGTGGTGGAGCTTGCAGCAACGCGTCCAGAGGTAGAGTCCCTTGATTATACACAGGCGGAACCTTATTTGCAGGAGTTAATTGCAAAGGAAGGGAAAGAAGAGTGGTCCCATTTTATCATTACCAATCAAAACGGAACCGAGCAGGCACATTCGGAAGGCAAAGGTGGTCATGGATATTCGCTTCGTTTTGATACTTGTTTTGTTACACCTTGGGAAAAAGAAGAGACCTATATTAGTGAACCAACGATATCAAAGGATACAGGGCGAGAAGTAATGGGGATATCAACTCCGATTTATCGTGACGGGAAAAAGTTAGGAGTTTTTATCGGGTATATATGGTTGGAAAGTATTTCGAATACTTTAAATGATTTTCCGTATACGGATAGTAGTTATGCATTTTTAATCAATCAGGACGGAACCATTTCTGCTCACCCAGACAAACAGAAAATTTTAAATGAAGTCTGGGACAGTACAAAAGAAAGCAACGGCTATCAGTATTCTTACTTACAACTTCCAGGTACAACCCTCACATTATGTGTAGTATCTCCAGATAAGGAAACCTATTCACTTGTATATGCAGTTTCTAAAATGATAGTAGCTGGATTTGTGATTATGGTTCTTTGCAGCATAATTGGAGCTATACGAATATCAAATCGCACCACAAATTTAATTGGTTATGTGGTTGGAAATTTGCAAAAACTAGCAAATGGAATCACAACACTAGAAAATAAAAAGGTGGCCTATCATAAAGCGAGGGAAATTCAAAAATTAAAAAAAGAAAGTTTTTTGCTGGCAGATACACTAAAGCAAATCATGAACCAACTAGAAACCCAGGCAGCTAAGCTTCAATCGGTTGTTCATGGATTATCGGAGGGGATTATTCAATCGGATGAGAATATTCAGGAAGTGGCGAAAAATGCAAGTGATTTTGCAGCAAGCATGGAAGAAATACAAGCAACCTGTGAAAATTTAAAAAATCATTCGCAAATTGATACGAAGGCAGCAGAAGTGATTGTTTTGGAAGCAAAAAAAGGGGATGAAACCTCAACTGATATGCTAAGAAGAGCAGAGGTTTCGATTCAAGAAATAAAGAAGGCGCGTAAGGATGCAGCTAGCATGATGGAGCAGATGGAGCGTGCCCTGAAAATATCCATGGAAGAAAGTAAAAAGACAAAGGACATACAGAAATTAACCAAGCAAATTTTAGATATTACGGAACAAACAAATTTATTATCCTTAAATGCATCGATTGAAGCTGCCAGAGCAAATGAAGCAGGAAGAGGCTTCTCGGTAGTGGCAGAACAGATGGGAGTGCTGGCAAATGACTGCAGGTCGACTGCAAATGACATTCAGTCAATCAGTACAACGGTAGTAGAAGCGGTTTCTAGTTTGGAATCGGATGCTTCGCATTTACTGCATTATGTGAGGGAAGCACTTACCGATGCTTATGATAAATTTGAGGCAATCGCTTCGGGTTATCACAAGGATGCAGAGATGATTGAGGATACGATGGCAGCATTTTCATGGAAGGCGAATGAGCTGAAAGACTCGTTTGGGGAAAATGAGGAAAACATTATTCAAATCGTAGAAATAATGGAAAAGGAAAGAAAGGGCGTCGAAGAGATTGCTGAAAATGCAATGCTTTTATCGGGTCATATGACACAGGTATCAAATGAATCGGGAGGCTGCAAGCAAATTGCGAATGAACTGTATCAGCAAGTAGCTGCCTTTTACAAGGATAAAAAGGATGGCGCACCAAGTTATGCGCAGAATGGAGGGTCATTATGAAGGATTTCAATTTAATGGGAACTTATGCAGGCGTTGTAATCGCATCGGTTTATCTTGTTATGGGTCTATTAAGTCTTGTTTTGAGCGATAAAGTAGCGAGCCTGTTAGCCCCAGAGCAAAGAAGAGGATTGACTTTAAAGAAACAAGCGAGTAAAGACGCTATTCGGCGAATGGGAATTGTTTTACTATTCGAAAGTGGAATTTTTCTGGTAGCTGCGGTTCTATCGTATCAGGTGAGCATGTGGTGCATGATAGGAGCAGGTATTATCTGGCTGTCAATGCTGCCGTTGTATACGAAGACAGTCGGTTAGAAAACTGTTTTCATCAAATATAACATATTAAATATCCGTTTTGCATAAGATGAAGAAACAAGTTATCTTAAGGAGAATGGGTGAAAGGATATATTGAAGAGAGAGCGGTGAGCCTTGCGAACTTTATTATTGAAAATAATGCTACCGTTAGGCAAGCAGCGAAAGAATTTGGTATCAGTAAAAGTACGGTACATAAGGATGTAACAGAGCGATTGGCTGTTGTTAACCCGAGCCTCGCAAAAAAAACCCGTAATGTCTTGGATGTAAATAAATCAGAGCGGCATATAAGGGGAGGGTTAGCAACAAAAGAAAAGTATTTGCACCGTGGTGCGTGAAAAAAAGAGTCATTCAAGCGAGCGCGTCGTTTGGACAACTTACATTTTGTACAAAACAATAAAAAAAGCAGGTCTGGAAAATGAAATGAATTCCCGCCTGCTTTTCGTTTATTGATTTAATCGATAAAATTTCACGTCATCATAGGAAACACTACGGTTTACCATACATACAGTCTGTCCGCCTTGCTGCCATTTCCAGTTTTGCTCAATCAATACGACGCATTTATTATCTTCATCTACGCTTTTTACAATCGCCCAGTGCGAACTGCTCGCTGCGATATCGCCGGCTTTTGGAGTTTTAACCGTGGAAAATGTACTCCCTTCATAGGTACGCGGGGTAGAGCCACCAAATAAATTATAGACAGAAACATCATGCACTTCTTTGTAAAACTTTTTTACGTAAGCAGCGCAAGAGTAAGTGGCGCTGGTGCCATCTGTTTTTCCGGGGCGGTAAAGGGCGTCTACACCCTGAAAGGTATCGGATACAAAATTTTCCTTGGTTACGGTAATTGTCTTTTCGCTTAAGTCAACGTCTTCTTCATCGGAATCCGTTGAAAACTCATTCGATTGCTCAACTACGGTAGCCTCCTTTGCAAGTGCATTTGCGGCTGGCATAACGGCCTGAAAAAACAACGAAATCGTCAATATCGTCAAAATGGTTTTTTTGTGCATAAGATACCCTCTCGTTTTGTCTATATTATAGAATGCTGTAAAAATAATATAACAGAATAGAAGGAAAAATGCAATAAAATATTAATATAATTGTAATATTTACGTGTAAAATGTTCAAAAATCATTTTTAAGTAATTCAGAGAGATAAGTTGACATATTTTCGCCTGCTATCAGACGAATCAACACGTCTCGATCCCACAAGAGGACGTGATTGACTTCGGCTAGTTTTTCGGCATTCCTTGTATAGGTAGAGTTTGTTACGACAAGACCCTTATCGGCTTCGTAATAAGCCATAGAACCAAGTACCTCTTGTATTGCCTTAACACCTATTTTTCCTTGATATCGTTTTGCCTGCAGTGCAATTACCAGTTTTTTCTTTTGTAAAATCAAGTCAGCGCCGTAATCACCTGACACATTAGTAGTAGTGACTTTGAACCCTAGTCGAACAAATTGTTCATATAAGTACGCCTCAAACGCCTCTCCGCTCATTTGGTCAATTTTGTGAATCGAAAAATGCAGAATACGAAAACGCCTCCATTGGATACGCAGCTTTTTTAATAAGAGGAGCGTAATGAGTAATGTGATATATAAGATAGGAAAAAATGACAAAGGAAAATTTTTCCATCCGAGCTTAAATAAAACAAATAAAAGGAAGAGAGAGAGTAAAAAATTCTCAAATAATGTAAAAAAAGTAGTCTTTATATATCGTTTCATATCCAATAGTATATAGCATCGAACAAGTGTTTACAAGGACTAATTTAATATAGCAATCACTTTTTTAATATGGTAAACTAAGGATAGATTGAAACTGGAGATGCAGGAGGGCTAAGGATTTGCATATTATTATTGCAGACAGTGAAAGTAAGACCGTTCAGCAAATAAAACGAATTCTACTGAAACATATAAAAGGAGTGAAGCTTTTAATCGCTTCACCAGACACCAGTAGCGTGATTCGAATGGTAAATGAAGTTTCTCCAGCACTTGTTATTTTGGAAGCGGGGATAACAGAACGAAATGGACTTGATATTGCAAAATATTTAAGCTCAAGCGAGAATAACACAAAGGTTATTTTAATTTCTTACTACAATCATTATGAATACATGCGGGAAGCACTTCGATGTGGTGTTCACGACTATCTGGTAAAGCCTTTTACAGAGGGGCAGCTGGCAGAAACCTGCTTGCTAGCGATTGAGCGTTACAAGGAATCAACGCGATTTGCTTCGGAGTGCGAAGAAAAGGAGAACCATGTACAAGAAGCAAGAAGGCATGTTGAATATAGTTTGATTTATTCCGCTCTTTTTAATGGAGAAGCCTCCGAAGAAATTAAAAACTATAAAAAGATGTTTTCTCTTGGAGAACAAGGGTATATTCTGAATATTGAAATTGATTCCTTTGATTCGGATAGCATGGTCAATATAAAAAAGGATGATGTTAAGATTAATTCGTACCTTCGTAAAATTATTTCGGAGCATAACAATTGTATTGTGGGTCCCCGTATGCTAAATCGTATTTTGGTTTGGATTGATGTTTCCGAAAAAGGAAGAAAGGTGCCAGATTCCCCGATGGCGGATATCAAGCTCGCTGCACATATTATTATTGCGTTAAAGGAGCGTTTTTTAATTAATGTTTCAATCGGTGTGGGGGGTGAAACTTCCATATATAATTTGCATGGTTCTTATGAAGAAGCAGTTCGGTGTTTACGCTATAAAGGTGTTCACAATGTAATGAGGATTCGGGATGTAGAGCATGTAGAGGTATCGCCAATTGAGTACAACGAGTTGGAAAATCGACTTTTGAAAAGTATTAAGTTTGGGAAAACAGAAATCATTAATCTCTTTGTTGAATTGTTGGACCAAATTCGAGGATTAGAAGAAAATGTTTATCGGAATAAACTATTTGAAATCTTGGTTTTGGTGGCACATGAGTCCAGAATGGCGGGGCAAAATTCGCTGGATTACATTGATTTCAGGCAATATTTTGGAGAAAGATGGGATATGCCCATTGAACAGCTGGAGATATGGGGCTACCAACGATTTGAATATTTGATTAATTCAGTGCAGAGCAGTCGGTTAAAAATCCGCTCGGACGCTGTCAATAGTGCGATTCGCTATATGGAAGAGCATTATATGGAAGAAATTAGTCTGGAAGAAATTGCAAGATACATTGGAATCAGTCCTCAGCATTTTAGTAAACTATTTAAAGAAGAAACGGGCTCAAATTACATTGATTGGCTGACAAATTTACGTCTGGATATTGCAAAAAGACTGCTTTCCGAGGGTGATATTTCAGTCAAGGAGGTTTGCTACCGTGTCGGATATAATGATCCTAATTATTTTAGCCGCATTTTTCGAAAAGTGGTGCATGTGTCTCCAACGGTATTTGCAAAAGGAGATGCCAGTGAAAAGACCAGACAATCGAAATGATAGATTGTCTGGTCTTTAGCAGTAGTAGTTAAAAAGCATTCCACTGTATTTGGAGGCAGTGTAGGGACTGGTACAGGTACGAAGGGGGTTTGGGTAGAGGATTAGCGTTTTGTCTACATATTCCATTGGATTAATCGAAATCCCATTTAGTTGACGTCCCAGTCGTCCAAGAAAACCGGTAGACGAAAAATGTGGGTTGAGTTCAGAGGATTCGATGCTATCCGTTAGCAGGCTGTCGGTTAATTGCATTTTTCCGGTATCGTCAAAGGAAAGACCGCAGGCTTCCAAATCATTTTTGTAAGGAGCAGTGATGTCGGTAAGCCGAGAGAGGAGCTTCTTCGATAGACCTTGTTCGGAGCCATAAGCAGTGGTTAGGTCAATGATGGCATTGTACCCCGATTGAAACTCTTTTATGGAGTTTTTTATCA
>JASKJZ010000160.1 GCA_030154385.1 Clostridiales bacterium | reverse complement strand
AAATGAAGATTTATAACTATACCATGGATGCAACCGAGGTAGCAGAAAAGAATTATACCGATGGGCTTACGGATGCCGAGCTTGTAGCAGAGGCAAAGGCAGCACTTACCATTCCAGATGCACAGGACATCCGTGGCAACATTACGCTGCCACAGAAGACGGATAATGGAGCAACTCTTACCTGGGCAAGCTCGGATGAAGCGGTCATAAGCACCAAAGAGACCACGAATACGGACTATGACAGCACACCAGCAGGCGTGGTGACCCGACAGGATGCGGATACGAAGGTGACCTTAACAGCAACGATAACCAGCGGTACCGTCAGTGACCAAAAGAGCATTGAAGTAACCGTAGCAAAGAAGGTAGCACCGATTAAGGATAGTGATTATACCGACTATCTGTTCACACACTTTATTGGAGAGAGCGGACATACCGCAGAACAAATTTATTTTTCGATGAGCCAGGATGGCTTTCATTGGAAGGATCTGAATGCAGGAGAATCGGTACTGACCTCAGAGCTTGGAGATGGAGGCGTACGTGACCCTTATATCCTTCGTTCTCCAGAGGGGGATCGTTTTTATATGATCGCGACCGACCTTTGCATTGGAGGCGGGACGAGCTGGAGCACCGCACAGCATGGAGGCAGTTTATCCCTTATTATCTGGGAGTCGGATGATTTAGTAAACTGGTCAGAGGCAAGAAGCGTAGCAGTCGGTCCTTCGGGAGCAGGCTGCGTATGGGCACCTGAGGCAGTGTATGATGAAAAGACAGGAGAATACCTGGTATACTGGGCATCGATGATCCAATTGCCAGGGGATAGTGCAGCAAAGCAGAGAATCTACTATGCAAAGACACGTGATTTTTATCAGTTCACCGATCCACAAATCTATGTAGAGCGTCAGAACCATGTGATCGATTCCACAATCATTGAAGAGAATGGACAGTATTACCGTTATTCCAAGGATGAGACAACCAAGCGAGTTGGAATTGACACTTGCAGTCAGCTCTTACATAAGGACTGGACTACCATCAGCTCCGAGCTTTTAGATAGCCTGTCTGGAGTCGAAGGACCATTGATTTATAAATTAAATGCCGATGATGTACAGACAGATACCTGGTGCTTGATGGTAGACCAGTATGGAAGTGGAAAAGGATATCTTCCAATGGTGACCAACGATTTATCCAGCGGTGTATTTACAAAAATCAGTGATTATGACCTTGGCAGTAACTTAAAGAGACATGGTACCGTAATGCGCGTGACGGCGTCGGAATATCAGGCACTGCAAAAGGCATATGCATCCGAGGTCGAAGAAGTAAAGGAAGAAGAAAAGCAAGAACCTGTACTAAGCTATGACTTTGAGGAAACCTTGAGTGGAAAAACAATTCAGGACGCCAGCGGAAATGGAAGAGAGGGAAGTCTTTTTGGAAACGCAACCTATGTAAAGGACGATAAAAACGGTTCCAATGTCTTGTATCTGGATGGAACGAGCGGCACCTATGCATCGTTTGCAGACAATTTCTTTACAGGACGCAATACCTTTACGATCTCGATGGATGTACGCTCCTTAATGGCAAGTGAGAACTTCTTTACGTGGACGGTTGGAAAGGATAGCAATAAGTATATGTTCCTAAGAACCAGAGAGGGACAGATCCGAAATGCAATCACGAAGGCATCCTATGGTTCGGAATATGCAGCGGCAGCGAATGTAGCGAGTATCAAGAATCAATGGACGAATCTAACGATTGCGGTAACGGGAAGCACGATGACAATCTATCAGGATGGAAAAGAGATTGCAAAGAATAAAGCGGTTGGCGCGAAGATGACCGATCTTGGAAAAAATCTCGTATCGTATCTTGGAAAATCCTTCTATTCGTCAGACCAGTACTTCAAGGGATATTTTGATAATGTAAAAGTATATAATCGGGCACTTGGTGAATTAGAGATAGCAAAGGCAAATGGAATATCCATACCAGTACTAAAGGGTGCAAGTGCAGATGGTTATCAGGTAATTACATCAAAGCTGGAAGAGGATAATAAAACCCTTACGGTATATGTAAGCAGAAGTAACAGTACTGCTTCCAATCTTAAAAATATGGTACTTTCCCTAGATCTGGTAAGCGGTGCAACCGTTAAGACTGACCTCTCAAAGGGGATAGATTTATCAAGCACCGGTGCTGCTATTGAAATTGAAGCACCAGGAGAGACTGCGCCACAGACTTGGATATTAAAAGCAGTTCTTTGCAACAATCCAGTACTTCCTGGACAATATGCAGATCCAGATATCGATGTATTTGGAGATACGTATTATATGTATCCAACAACCGATGGGTACACAAGTTGGTCAGGTACCCAATTCCATGTATTTTCCTCAAAGGATTTGGTTAATTGGACGGATCATGGGGTAATCTTGGATGTTTCGAAGGACGTGGAATGGTCAGTAGGAAGTGCATGGGCTCCTAGTATTGAAGAAAAAAATGGAATGTATTATTTCTATTTCTGCGCTAAAAATACTGCGGGTACCTCCTGTATAGGAGTGGCAACGTCAAAGAGTCCAACGGGTCCTTTTGTCCCAGAAAAAACGCCGCTATTAACGCCATCTATGTGCAGTAGCATTCAAATGGGACAGACGATTGATCCCTCTGTATTTACCGATGATGACGGAAAATCTTATCTACTATTTGGAAATGGAAAGGCAGCGATTGTAGCACTAAACGATGACATGATAAGCATCCAGGCAGACACGATGAAAAACATAAGTGGACTTACCGATTTCCGGGAATCCGTTGTAGTGGTAAAGAGAAATGGAATCTATCACTTCACTTGGTCATGTGATGATACAGGAAGTGAAAACTATCATGTGAACTATGGTACCTCTGACAAGTTATATGGACCAGTTACCTATCGTTCTACAATTCTTAAAAAAGATAGCGCAAATGACATACTAGGTACCGGGCATCATTCAATCTTACAGATACCTGGAAAGGATGAATATTACATTGCCTACCATCGCTTTTATACACCACTCGGAACTTATACAAGCGGACTTGGCTATCATAGAGAAACGTGCATTGATAAATTGACCTTTAATGAAACGACTGGTCTTATGAATGCAGTAGTTCCTACGCTACAAGGGGTAGAGGCTCGTACATTAGATACAACCCCAACCCCGACGCCAACCCCAACGCCAACCCCGACGCCAACCCCAACGCCAACCCCGACGCCAACACCAACACCAACGCCAACACCGACGCCAACCCCGACACCAACCCCAACACCGACACCAACGCCAACACCAACACCTGATGGAGGTGGTTCTGGAAGTGTTATTGTAGAGAAGAAAGTGGAGGCATCACTTGGTGGAAGTGATACCGCAGTATCCGAAGTTAAGATTAAGGTTACAACAAAACGTGATGAAGCGGGGAAGAAAGTGGACTCGATTGAAATACCAAAAGCGCAGGCGGAACAATTAGCAGAAGCGATTCAAACGCAAAAATCAAAGGAAATCACACTGGATTTAAGCAAGTTTGAATCAAGTGACAACAAAGTGCCAGTACAAATCGTACTGTCCAAAGAAGTGTCACAGGTTTTTGCCGAGCAAAAGGTAGCACTTGAAGTCAAGCTTCCACAGCTTACGCTCGTGCTGGAAGCGAAAGATATGAAGGAGAATAACGAAGAAGGCATTGATTTTGTTGTGGGAAACGTATCCGAAGAAGCAGCGGAAGGCTCAAAGGAACGATTAAAAGGGATTGAAAGGAATGCACAGATTATTAGTACTCCAGTGGATATTGCAACAAAAAATCCAAGAACTACGAAGGTAATTTTGCCTATATCCAAAGAAATACTGCCAGCTTCCAAGTCAGATTGGAGCGAATTTGTAAAATCACTGGCTGTTTTGGTAGAGCATAGCGATGGAGAAGTACGTCTGCAAAAGGGAAGCATTCAGTATGATGAAAAAGGAACACCTGTATCCATCAGTCTTTTAGTATCGAAGTTTAGTAGCTTTGGATTAGTAAAAACGGAACGTGCAGAAAAAACAGTGACCTATAAAACAAAGAAAACAGCAAAAAAAGTCGTTTCTTCTAAATTTACAAAATCGATTGATGAAACATCCATTACTGAAGATAATGTTTATGTATTGGATGAAAAGGGAACTTTAGTTGATATAACGGTGCGTGTAGTAGACAATCGTATCCTGATCAAACCAGAAGATCCTTATGAAGCAGGAAAAACCTATTATGCGTATGTAACGCAATCAGTAGCCTACAAAGATGGGAAAAAGATTCCAAAGGCTAAAAAATATGTATTTACGATAAAGAAGTAAAAGGAAAAGGAAAAGGAGGCTTTGCTTTCATGATCAAAAATCATTGAGCAAGTCCTCCTTTTTTTCTAGGATTTTTTCCATTTCATGATACCATAGCATATATAAAAAAATAGAATTAATAGAATGCCAGCAAGAAAGCCGCTCCTTTGTCCTTCCATAAAGGGCATACTAAAGAGGGAAACCAAAAGACCAAGAAGGGTAAAGAGAGAACTATAGGGATATCCCCCCAAATAACAGCGCCCTTTTGGTTTTCCATTTTGTTTTCGAAAACGAATGTGCGTCAGCATTAAAATGATATAGGTGAAAAGTAAGGAAAATCCGCCGGAGCTAATGAGAAAAAGATATACACGGGGGAAAAGAAGTCCAATAAATAAAGAAATCAGCATGCATAATCCTGAAAAAAGGATGCCTTTTTTTGGAACCTCACCATGGTCAAGCAAGAGTGTGGGGGCAAGGGCGTCTTCCACGAGGGAACGAAGCATACGTCCAATACCAAACATTGCTGCTAGCATCGTGGATAAAATGGCACTGATTAGAATAAAATTCATGGCATCCCCAGCCCATGTTAAATGATAACGCTCCAGGGCACTAACAAGGGGACTTGTGGTTTCGCTTAATGAATCCGTTGGAATCAGAAGGAGCAAGATGGTGATGCTAAGGATATAAAGGGACACCAAGGAAAAGACAGTGATATGGATCGCTTTTGGCACGGTACGTTCTTTATCACGCGTCTCACTTGCGGCGAGTCCAATAATTTCAAAGCCTGCATAAGTAAAAATAACGATTAGGAAGCTCCCCAAAAATGACAAAATTCCACCCTGTAAAAAGGGTTCGTTCCATATTACGCTAAGACCAATTGCCTTAGAACCAAAGAGAATGCCAGTGATTAATAAAAAACCAAGTATTATAAATGCTACAATCGCGAATAATTTGATAGCAGCTAAGGCACTTTCTAGCTTACCAAGCTGTTTTGCACCCAATAAATTTAATAAGGTAATGGATACAATAAGAAGGCTCCCTAGGAGTGAGAGAGAAATCGAAGGGAACCAATTCTTTACTAAAATTGCAACAGCAGTAGCCTCACTTGACATCGTGATTACCATTCCTGTCCAATGATCCAACCGACAACAAAGCCAGTACCTTTTCCAAGGTAATCAGAGGCATAGGAACGAAACGAACCAACCTTTGGGTCATATACGGTCATTTCGGATAGGGCAAATAAGATAAAATATACAAATACTCCGCAAATTCCATACGCAATTAAAATACTTGGCCCCGCCGCTTTTATTGGAACGCAGGAGCCTAGAAAGAAAGAGCCGCCAATTACGGTTCCAAGAGCCATCATAGAAAGCTGTATACTGGATAATCCATTTTTGTTATGATCCATTACAAACACCTCAATTGTTTTATTTTGTAGTATGCACGATTTTTATAAGGAGGATACCATGAGATGAAGCATATTACAAAATCTGAAATATTAAAAAAGGACACAGTTATCGGATTAGAACTGCGCCCCTTTTAGATATGCTATTTTGCGTTTGGTTTTCGAAGCTCGTGTATTCTATGAATGGCCTGTTCTTGTGCTTCAATGACCTGATCGCACCATACATCAAATTCTTCGTCCAGGCGTTGGTATTCTTTATGTGAGAGAATGTAGGAGATGCTTTCTGCTACGCCTTCATCAAAGCGTTTGGTTGCGGTAAAATCAGGCACAAGACGCTTTAATTTTTGATTGTCAAAAACAACGGAGTTTGCTTTGTCACCGAGCAATCCGCCAGTTAAGTCATAGTCGCTTACCGAGGCTAAAAAGGTGGAGGAAACATAGTAAGGCTTAATGTGTTGATGATTAAATT
>JASKJZ010000159.1 GCA_030154385.1 Clostridiales bacterium | reverse complement strand
GGGTGAATTTGTCTTTGTATGGTGCACTGTCATAAGGACAAAAGCTCTTGCAGTTACCACATTCGTTACACATTTTATCTACATGGATAATCTGCATCATTGGCTTGCCTTCTACCTTTATCGCTACATTAGCACGGTTTGGACATACATCCACACAGCACTCACATACATGATTGCATTCGAGACAACGTTCTGCCTCAT
Organism: Clostridiales bacterium; assembly: GCA_030154385.1. The sequence goes on along the minus strand of JASKJZ010000159.1, from coordinate 6,028 downwards.
TCTCTGCTTGATCGGCGTGTAAAAGGATTCCTTTTTTTGCCTCACAAGCTTCTTTATCCGTATCCAGAGTAATCACTCCACGCTTTTCCAGATTAAGAATGGCATTCGCTGCATAGGAAGCATCACGGATTCCTTCTACTACAGTAGCTGGACCATTTAGGCCATCTCCTACTACATATACATGAGACACACTGCTCTCTAAGGTATCCTTATCAACAACAGCACGCCCTCTATCATCAACAGTAAGCCCAGCCGCTTCATACAGACGGGTATCAACCTTTTCTCCAACAGCTGAAATCACGGTATCCGCTGGCAGCTTTATCTGCTCTCCTGTTGTCTCTGGACTTCTGCGACCAGACGCATCGGGTGCACCTAGCTTCATTACATCGCATACTAACATGCCCGCCTCCAGTGACACTGGGGATAGCAATTCCTTGAATTCGACCCCATCTAAAAGCGCCAATTCTAATTCTTCTGCATCTGCTGGCATATTTCGCTTGTCTCTTCGATACACTAAATATACATGCGCAACACCTGGTACTCGCTTCGCCGCTCTTGCAACATCCATTGCGGTATTACCGCCACCAATAACAGCCACATTTGTTCCGACCTTGACATTGTCTATGTCTTTTCTGCATTGCTCCAAAAAGACGAGTCCATTGATGCTCTCCCCCTTTTGCAGGGAAACAAAGCTAGGCTTTGACGCACCGATTGCAAGGATAATATCATCATAGGATTCCTTTAACGCATCCAAAGATGTAACCGACTCCTGTAAATGGATTTCGACTCCTAATTTCTCTAAGAAGGCAGCATCCTTTTCCAATACCTTTGCTGGAACACGAAACTCTGGTACTATGTGGCGAACCACTCCGCCCAGGGCATCCTTTGCTTCAAAAATCGTTACCTTTGCACCAGCTCTTGCTAAAAAGTACGCTGCCGCCATACCAGCAGGTCCACCACCAACTACGGCTACCTTTTTATCCGAACTTCCTACAACCGTTAGTTCGTTTACGATGGTATCAAACCCTTGTTCTGCTGCGATAAGCTTAGTCGAACGAATTTGTACGGATTCCTCGTAAAAGTTTCTGGTACATTTATTCATACAGTTGTGACTGCAAATCGTTCCGGTAATAAAAGGAAGTGGATTTTTATCCATGATAACACGCAGTGCATCGGCATATCGCCCCTCACCCACTAGCTTCACATACTCTGGGATATCTTGATGAATCGGACATCCATCGCTGCATGGTGCAACAAAGCAATCTAATAATGGTACCTGTTTCTTCATTTTTCGAATCGGAAGCTGCTTTACGGCCTTTGTGTGGTGCGGATCATGATATGCTTCTTCGCACAAAGCTTCTACTGCTGCTAAATCAACACCCGTAAATGCTTCATAAGGGATATCCTCTAATAATCGTGCGATCTGCGTAAGTCTTTGATAACCACCTGGCTTTAGCATCGTGGTCGCCATGGTAATCGGCCAGATACCAGCTCTAAAAATCTTATCAATATTAAAGAAATCGGCTCCGCCTGAATAAGAAATACGAAGTTTTCCACCAAAGCTTTCGGTGAGCTTTCTAGCTACATTCATCGAAAGTGCAAATAAAGAACGTCCTGACATATACATTTCTTCACTTGGAAGCTCATTTCTTGTGACATCCACCGGGAAGGTGTTGGTAATTTTAACACCAAACTCTTTTCCTTCTGCGCTTGCCACATCAAGAAGGCGCTGAATCATCGGAACCGCATCTTCGAATTGCAAATCATCCTTAAAATGAAAATCTCCAAATACGACATAATCATAACCCATCTTATCCATAATTTCGCGTGCTGCCTCGTAGCCTAATAGGGTCGGATTACACTTAATATACGTATTTATTTTTTTCTTTGTTAAAAGATAGGTCGCAATTCGCTCAATTTCCTCTGGAGGACATCCATGTAGCGTTGAAAGTGTTACGGATGTACAAACCTTTGGTGATATCGACTCTACAAAACTTTCATCTATCTTTGCAAATTGATCCAGATGTTTCAGCAGATATTCTTTACATTCTTTAAAAATTGCGGTATTTTCGGCATTTTTTAGTCCCTCAATAAAGGTATCAATTTTTTCGGACTGAATCCCCTCCAGGTTATAACCCACACTCATATTAAATACAAATCCGTCAGGATCACCAAGTTCATACTCTTTTGCCAATACCTTACAAGCAAACCAACCCTTTACATATTCATCATAAGCTTGCGGTACATAAAGCTCGGTGGACCATTCACAATTGTAGCATTCATCATCTGCTAAAATACATGGCTTTGCTACTGGTAAATCTTCTCCATCCAGTGTTTGAACGGTCTTTAATTCAAAGAAACGGCTTCCTGCATAATACGCTGCCACAATGTTTTGTGCAAGCTGGGTATGCGGGCCTGCTGCTGGACCAAAGGGTGTCTCCATTTTTTCATGAAAAATCGGTAGGGTCTTTTTATCTTTTGCAAGATAAGGCGTACGAACCCCAAAAATCTTTCCTGAATCTTTTTTCTCTGTTTGTATCCATGTCATCAATTCTCCAAATGGAATCGGTGTCATTCTATCTCCCATTGTAAACTCCTCCTTCTAATTTTATCCGTTGATACTTTTTGCAAGCGCCAATGCCTGCACGCGGCACTCTGCCATTTCTTTTGTTTCATCAATTCCAAGCAGTTCGCGGTCTTTCATAACGACTGTCCCATTAATCATGGTAGTTACGACGTTTCTTCCGTTCATTCCAAACAAAATATGACCATTGCTATTTGTGTGATCCATCGGTGTAAGCGGATCGTATTCTGCGACAATGATGTCAGCAGCATATCCTTCTTTTAAAATACCAAGCGGCGTTTTAAAATAGCGATTTGCAATCTTAGCATTGTTTTCGAATAGCATCTGTGGAACTTCACCCCAAGCCGCATTGGCATCGCATAGATTATGTTTATGCAGCACATTTGCGACCTTCATCGATTCTAACATATCGTGGGTATATCCGTCGGTTCCAAGTCCTGTTAGGATTCCCCGATGCACGATTTCCATAGTAGGAGGACAACCGCAGGCATTTCCCATATTGGATTCCGGATTGTGTACGACCATGGTATCGGTTGCTTTTAAAAGCTCCATTTCCTGTGCATTGACATAAATACAATGCGCCGCCAAGGTCTTTTCTCCTAATAAATCAAAATCCATCAAACGATTGATGATCCGTTTTCCATGCTTTTTCAGACTATCATGCAGATCTTCAATCCCCTCTGCTACATGGATATGGGCACCCACTCCCTCTGGTGTATGCTCCTTGCAAAGTAAAAGTGTCTCATCGGATAAGGTAAACTGTGCATGCATACCCATCATTGCCTTTTGCATATCCGTGCTATCGGCAGCACACGCCTTTATAAAATCTGCATTTTCTTTTACGGCTGCCCGCATCTTTTCCTCGCCCTCACGGTCAGATACTTCATAGCATAGGCAGGTACGTACACCCAGACGCTTTGCTTCTTCTGCTATCGTAAAAAGGCTGCCCTCAATGGAGCCAAAGCTTGCATGATGATCAAAGACGGTTGTCACACCATTTTTAATACAGTCAATATAAGTAGCAGCGGCACTCTTTCTCGTCTGCTCTAAGGTCAGATGACGATCAATCGTCCACCAAAGTCCATCCAGAATATCTAAAAAACCATTGGGATTATATCCTTTTATAGAAAGTCCTCTTGCCATCGCGCTATAGATATGCTCATGCGTATTGATAAATCCTGGCATGATAATACCGCCCTTGGCATCGATAAATTCTGCCTCTGGATAAGCACCTTTTAACTCCTCCAAACTGCCTACTTTTAAAATCGTAGTACCCTCAACGAGCACTGCCCCATTTACCATCCATGGATTCAAAACGTCTCTGGTCAGAACCTTTCCATTTCCAATTAGTATCATACGATCTCTCCTTCTTTTTCTGCACTTTTTCTAGCTGATAATCAATCGTTTCTATCTATCATACCTTAAGTCTATCATTACTATATATAAAAATCAATTACTTTTTCAAAAATTTTTTGACTCACCTAAAAATTTTTGTATTTTGGTATTGATTAATTTTTTTTTTGTGGTATTATGATTATGTAAGTGAGATATGACAGCATTCCCGATGTCAGTTTCGGGGTCAGCATCTTCTTCACCCGCGCGCAAAAAATTGACAAAGTAAGGAGCTCCGAATCAGATGAAACTTTCACTAACTTTTTTAAAGCAAATTGCAAAAGGATTGGCTGTGCAATTTGGAGAAAATTGTGAGGTTGCTATTCATGACCTTTCAAAAGAAAACCTAGAGCATTCCATAGTTCATATTGAAAATGGACATGTTACCAATCGAAAAGTAGGGGATGGACCTTCTCGTGTCGTTCTAGAGACCCTGCAATCCGATCCTACGCTTACGTCTCGTCCGGATCATTTGGCTTATCTGACAAAGACAAGCGATGGTCGCATTATAAAATCCAGCACCATGTATTTTAGTGATGATGACAATCAGGTCCGCTATATTTTAGCAATTAATTTTGATATTACCAATCTTTTATTTTTTGAAAATTCAATCAAAGCACTCACCACTACAGAGGTTGCTTCCGACAATAAGGAACCAGCCAGAATCGCTCAAAACGTAAATGATCTTTTAGATGATTTAATTGAGCAATCGGTCGCTTTAGTGGGAAAGCCAGTCGCACTTATGTCCAAGGAGGATAAGATTGCAGCCATCCAGTTCCTAAATGATGCTGGGGCTTTCCTTATCACAAAATCAGGAGATAAGATATCAAAATATTTTGGAATTTCAAAATATACGCTTTACAGTTATATAGACATTAATAAATAAACATAAGAAACACCAAACTTAGGATGCATTCGCATTCTTCTATCAGGAGGTATTTATGAGCGATATTAAATGGGTCAAAAATACAATGCCCAAAACAGAAGATGCCAATCTGCCAGTTATGGCAATTGACGAAATCAAAAAAGCAAGGACTTTTCATGAGAGCTTTCCACAGTATGGCAAGACACCACTGGCAAAACTAGATCATATGGCAGAATACTTAGGACTGAATACAGTTTTTGTAAAGGATGAATCTTACCGTTTTGGATTAAATGCATTCAAAGTACTTGGTGGCTCTTTTGCAATGGCACGTTATATTGCAAAGAAAACTGGCAGAGACGTAGCTGATTTAGACTACGATACGCTAACCTCTGACAAACTTCGTGAGGAATTTGGTCAGGCGACTTTCTTTACCGCAACCGATGGAAATCATGGAAGAGGCGTTGCTTGGGCTGCAAACCGTTTGAAACAAAAAGCGGTTGTTTTCATGCCAAAGGGTTCCACCCAAACGCGCTTAAATCACATTTTAGCGGAAGGTGCAACTGCTACCATTGAAGAAGTCAATTACGACGAATGCGTTCGTATGGCGGCTGCCGCTGCTGCAAAAGTAGAAAACGGAGTTGTGGTACAAGATACAGCTTGGGCAGGCTATGAGGAAATCCCTTCATGGATTATGCAAGGATATGGAACAATGGCACTCGAAGCCGATGAACAACTAAAAGAAGCAGGCTGTGAGCGTCCGACGCATGTATTTGTGCAAGCGGGAGTTGGTTCTCTAGCCGGTGCCGTGCAAGGCTACTTTGCAAACCGTTATCCGGAAAACCCTCCAAAGGTAGTAGTAATCGAAGCAGACGCTGCTGCTTGTCTTTACAAGGGTGCTGTTGTTGGCGATGGCGAGGAGCAAATCGTGGATGGCGATATGGTGACCATCATGGCAGGCTTAGCTTGTGGCGAACCAAATACCATTTCCTGGGATATCTTAAAGAATCATGTATCCGTATTTGTTGCGGCTCCTGATTGGGTTGCTGCACAGGGTATGCGTATGTTAAGTGCACCAATCAAGGGAGACCCACAGGTTGTTTCCGGTGAATCTGGTGCTGCTCCATTTGGCGTTCTAGCCTCAATTATGACAATGCCTGAATACAAAGAGTTAAAAGTCAATCTCGACG
>JASKJZ010000158.1 GCA_030154385.1 Clostridiales bacterium | reverse complement strand
ATCACACTTCGTTGTCCGTGTCAACACTTTTTTAATTAATTTTTTGAATTGTTTGAAACAATTCAAAAAACGGAGAAGGAGGGATTTGAACCCTCGCGCCGCTATTAACGACCTGCACCCTTTCCAGGGGTGTCCCTTCAGCCTCTTGGGTACTTCTCCAAAATGTCTGAATCAAAACTCAATATCTAATTATCTTTGCAAAATACACAATTCAATGTGTTTGCAAAAAACGGAGAAGGTGGGATTCGAACCCACGGCCCCTTTCGGAGTCACCGGTTTTCAAGACCGGCTCCTTAAACCACTCGGACACCTCTCCCGACGTTGCTTTGCTAGTATATCACTCTAAAAAACATATGTCAAGAGCTTTTGTAGAAATTTTATATGAAATTTGTTACAATTCAACTCTTACCCTCGCCCATAAGTAATTTCCCATATATTAAATCTTCCTGCGTCGTAATTTTAATATTACGATAACTGCTCATAATAAGCTTTACCGGGTGATTTGCATATCGCTCCACAATCATTGCATCATCCGTGACAGTTGAATCCATTTTCTGAATAAACCGTTGATAGGCTGAAACAATTAAAGGAAAAGAAAACACTTGTGGTGTCTGAATTTGCCATAAAGCATCTCTTGCTGGGGTTTCCACTACAAATCCATTTGCATCCGAGATTTTAATCGTATCTTTCACTGGAACTGCACAGATACAGGCACCATATGTCTGTACCTGTACCATTAGTTCGGAAATTTCTTGCTTTGTCACAAAAGGCCTTGCACCATCGTGAATAAAAACATAATCACTATTCTTAATTGATTGCAAACCTTGATAAACCGAATGATAACGTTCCTTCCCTCCGCAAACGATTTGCACTACTTTTTTAAACCCATATTTTTCAACAATCTCTTTCCTACAGTAAGAAATTTCTTCTTCTGAGGTAACAAGGATGATTTCATCGACTGAACTTTCTTCAAATACATGCAATGCATAATAAAGAATCGGCCTGTCGCAAAGTTCTAGATATTGCTTTGGTATCTTGGAGCCCATACGTGTTCCCCTACCCGCTGCTAATACTATGGCAGATGTCTTCATATTTTTTGTCCTATCTTTAAATTGGGAACTGCATTTAAGTCAAGACCATGCCGAACTCCCTTTTTGTATTCATAATAACCTGCTACCCCTATCATTGCGGCATTATCCGTACAATAAATGGGCGATGGATAAAATAACTGGATTCCTTCCTTTTCACAAGCCATCTTCATCCCATCTCGCAGGAACGAATTAGAGGCAACACCACCAGCAAGCGCTATTTTTTCCATTCCGAACGTTTTTGCTGCGGAAATTGTATGGCTAACTAGTACATCAACAACCGACTCTTGAAACGCCAGTGCAATATCCGCAGCATGAATCTCTTCTTTTCTCATATTGCAACCATTGATATGGTTTAGCACCGCAGATTTCACTCCACTAAAGCTAAAATCAAATTCAGCCCCGTTTACATGCGCTCTGGGAAATGTAATGGCACCATGTTTTCCCTCTTTTGCAAGCTTATCAATTTTAGGCCCGCCTGGATAACCTAGACCAATTGCTCGAGCCACCTTATCAAAAGCCTCTCCGGCTGCATCATCTCTGGTACGTCCGATAATTTCATACTCTCCATATTCTTTTACTAATACAAGGTGAGTATGTCCTCCTGATACAATCAAGCATAAAAATGGCGGTTCTAAATCTGGATGTTCAATATAATTTGCCGAGACATGTCCTTCAATATGATGCACTCCTACCAGGGGTTTACCCATTGCATAACTAATTGCTTTTGCTTCTGCAACGCCAACCAACAAAGCTCCTACCAATCCAGGTCCATAGGTCACTGCTATCGCATCCAGATCCTCTAGGGTGACCTTTGCTTCTATAAGAGCTTCTTCAATTACCTGATTTATTTTTTCAATATGCTTTCTAGAGGCGATTTCCGGAACCACTCCGCCATATAACTTATGAAGCTCAATCTGCGATGAAATGACATTCGATAAAACGCAGCGCCCATTTCGTATGACCGCCGCTGCCGTTTCATCACAAGAGCTCTCAATTCCTAATATTAATATCTCTTTTCCCATTTGTTTCCTCTTATGATTCGTCTTCTATATTCTCATTGGCAATCTGTTTCCAATGAATAATTTTCCAATTTTCCTCTTGATCTTGATGGAACAAAAACTGCTCCGTAGTTTTACGGTATGTTATTTTTTTTTCTGAATTTTGTACCAGGAACGCCACCTTTAGGGTTGCATACTCTTGTTCTTCAATCGTACCATAATCCGTTTCGCTCGCAAGCGCAACTTCATATGTTGTTATTTTGTCCATATTTTTTTGATAGCTTTGAATATCAGATTTTAAATTCTTTAAGTAGGTCTCTCTTGGATTTGCTTGTAAAAGCTCCTCATCAAAAAGAATCCTAAGTTGATCTGCTAGTTTCTCATACTCCTGATCTGTTATCGCATCATTATAAAGGCACTGTGTAATACGTGCATACAGCTTTAGTACTTCTCTTGGAGTACCAGGATAGGAACCTTTGATATCTTTCTGAATCAGAATCTGCGCTTCTGTCTCTGGTTCTTCTTTGGAAACAATCTTGTTTTTTGTCATAACATAAAAGCTTCCAATCACCAGGACAGAAATGATACACATAAACACAATTGTAAATAGAACGGTTCTATGAGTTTTTTTCATATCCCCCACCCCCTTTGGGCTACTCTTCCTTTTGGAATTCTAACGTTATACTCTTACCATCTTTCCCAAGCTTTGTTCGTTTAAATATTTTACGTGTATCTTGCATATAAGTCTCTGGATGTATCAGAGAAGGGCTAAAATGTGTCAGCCACAATTGTGCAGCCTGCGCTTCCTTGGCTAGCCTTGCCGCCTCATAAAATGTCATATGCTTGTATTCTTTCGCTTTATCTGCTTTTTCTGGTTCTCCATACATGCCTTCACAAATAAAGAGATCGGCCTGACTTGCATACTCACAAATCACAGGAACTGGTCTTGTATCCGTACAATACGTCAGTTTAATTCCTTTTCGTTTCTCTCCAAGAATCATATCCTGTGTATATGTTTTTCCTTCAATCGTAACGATCTCACCTTTTTGCAAACGATTCCAAGCCGCCTTTGGCACCTGATTTTTTTCTGCTAATTCTGGAAGGAAGCGTCCTGCTCGCGGTACTTCTATACTGTAGCCATAGCAAATCACATTATGATTGACCCGGAAGGCTTTTATGGTATATCCATTTATCTGAAATTCCTCTTCTGGCTTTTCTAATTCAATAAATTGAATCGGGAATGGAAGTTCTGGTGCAATAATACGAAGTGCATTAACCACTCTCTCTAATCCCTTTGGACCTATCATGATAACAGGTTTTGTACGGTCAGCATTCCCCATCGAAAGAAGTAACCCCGGTAACCCACTGATGTGATCTCCATGATAATGTGTAAAACATATAATATCGATAGGATGAAAGCTCCATCCTTTCTCTTTTATCGCAATTTGCGTTCCTTCTCCACAATCGATTAACAGACTGCTACCATTTAAACGAGTCAGCAATGCGGTTAACCATCTTCCAGGAAGTGGCATCATCCCACCCGTACCTAACAAACAAACATCTAACATGCCTCTATCCTCTCTATCTTAACTCAGAGCAGTTCGGTAACCTCTGTTTTTTCTACAGGGATTTGAAATGTCTTAATCCATGCATCGTAGCAGGATTCACACAAGTTGAACTGATGAAGTTCTTTGTCTTTTTTCGAAAAATAGCCCCATTCCTTTTTAACCATTAAAAAGTCTTTTTTAATAAGCGTATTTTCTTCTCCAATTTCAATTCCACAGACATTGCATTTTATCTTTGGCATATTTACCTCCACTATTTTCAGAATCATTTACCTATTCATTATAGCAAGGAAACCTCTCCATTCCCATAGGGAATTGCTGTCATAACAAGAGCATCCTCCTTGGGGTCATCATAAAATCCAGGTCGAACACCCTGCGATAAAAATCCCATTCCTTCATATAAAGAGATAGCAGCCTGATTACTAATTCGAACCTCCAAGGTATAACTGTCCGTATTTCTTTTCTCACCTTCTAAAAAAAGTGCCTTTAGAATCGCTTTACCAACCCCCATTCCTCTCGACTCTTCTAAGACGGCAATATTATTAATCTGAACTTCTCCACATACAATCCATGCTCCGCAATATCCGATTACTTTACCTGCTTCTTTTGCTACCAGATAAATCGTATCTTCTCTCATCATAGAATCATAAAATCCCTGATAAGACCAAGGTATAGAAAAAGAAACAGCCTCGATTTCACAGACCTGATCCAAGTCCGCTACCTTCATTTGTTCAATTGTCATCATAAACTCCTGGCTGCATTTTTTCATTTCTCTCACGTTCTGCTTGTGATAATCTCAGATAATCTGGTTTATGATCACCTGCCGACTCATAGATACCTTGTTGAAATAAAATTTGTGCTCTTTTGCAAAGAGCGCCTGCCCTTTGCATGGCAAGATGTGCTGGTGCAAACTGATACGCTGTTTTCATACCTCTCGTAATGGAATCTTTATATACAGGTACCCCATCGCCGAGAAAAATAACAGGATCCTCGTTTTGATTAAGTTCCTCAATGAGGCTTTCAATGTCTACCGCCCTTTGATTGGACAAAACCACCAATTCCTCACCTTCCATACGGTAAATCCCGGTATAAACTTGATTTCTCCTTGCATCCATAATAGGGCAAATCCGCTTGTTGGTACCATATAAATTGTATGCCAGGCCTTCTACTGTCTTTACCGGAATAATCGGCTTATTTAGTGCTAGCCCAAGTCCTTTGGCTGTCGAAGAACCAATGCGAAGCCCCGTAAATGATCCAGGCCCTGCTGCTACCGCAATTGCATCAATATCTGCTAATGATACTCCTGTCATCGTAAGCATCTCATCAATCATCGGCAGTAATGTCTGTGAATGTGTTTTTTTAAAATTTGTGGTATACTCTGCAATCATAACGTCATCAAATACTAACGCTACGCTTGCAACGAGACCTGAACTATCGATTCCTAATAATTTCATGTTGTTTACCTCTTAAACCTTCTAGCCCTCAAAATCTGAATATATAATTTTTCGATAATCAAAGCCTTTTTCTAAATCTTTTTGAATTTCAATCCTTTTTGCTGTCTTTGGGATTAATTCTGGAATACGGTTTGCCCATTCGATTAAGCTTATCCCATTCCCATAAAAATAATCCAGGTATCCAATCTCTTCCATTTCTTCTGGATCTCCAATCCGATACACATCAAAATGATATAAGGGAGCCCTTCCTTCTAAATACTCTTGCACAATCGTAAACGTAGGACTTACAATTGGTTCCTCAATCGATAATCCTTTTGCAAACCCTTGCGTAAACACTGTCTTTCCAACCCCAAGATCACCGATTAAAATATACACATCTCCAGGGTTTGCCTGACTTCCTAGCAGCTCACCATAATGATATGTATCATCCGCGCTGTTACTGTCATACTGTCTTGTCATTTTGATTTCCTCTCATGAAATTGGTATCTTCCCTTTTCCATTTTCTCTTTCACAATTTCACGAAATGCCTCCTCCTGTCCATCCATTTGCCGCTTGGGAATCACATTGGCATTGACTACCGTCATATATACAAGAAAGCTCTCGCCAGTCTCTACTACCTTTCGGAGATGATCCCATTCAATTGTTGTGGATTCTCCATTTTGACTGACACGAATTCCTTTTTCATTAATTTGATAATGAAGAGATTCCTGAAATACAGGATTTCTCTTTATTTGCATCGATGCCTTTTGTAACATCTGAAGCGGCTGTACAATGGTGAAAAGCGATGACATAACCAGCAAGATAAGCAGCTGGTATGGCTCTCGTTTCCCAATATTAAAAAGAAAGAATACAAACGCTCCGAGGCTCAAAATAATGCCAAATATTCCGGAAAAACTGGTATAAAAATGCCGCATTAAAAAATGATACAAATCCTTTTTTCCAACCTTTGTATCGAACTGGATTTCTTTCATGTCTACTCCTATCTACGGTATTGCCTATTCTATTTTTTTCTTATTATAGCAGATTCTGCCGATTGCGTAAAGAGGAGCTCAAAATGCCTTTACATCGTTGTTAAAATCTACTAGAATTGAACTATAATCCTACAAGGAGGAATCTATGATTTTATCTTATTTTGTCTCCCTTTTTCACTCCCTGAA
>JASKJZ010000157.1 GCA_030154385.1 Clostridiales bacterium | reverse complement strand
CAAGCTTATTAGGGTCAATTTGCCAGGTATTCCTGATTTTGATGATTTTGATTGTCACACGGAAAAGGGTCATGCCACCCTTTTGTGGATTTACCAAGTCTTCAATAAATTGCTGCTGGATGCTATCCTTTAGCTGTGATAGGTTATTCACCGTGGATTCTTCTAAGGACGTTCCCATTCCTAAGAGTTCCTGATAGGTTTTATTCGGATTGATGTTTATGGTCGTAAGCGCCTGATTATCCACTGCTGTTACATCAAGCGAATCCTTTTGTGTCATTTGATTTGCCATCTCGGTGGGATACTTATACCAAGACATATTGCCTGCATTCTCCGTTGAAGTCATATACACGGACACGGCGTCCGTTGCAATAACCGCACCCTCTGACTCCTTTGGTGTCTCATTTTTGGGATCTTCGATACTGGTATCCACACTGGTATCTTTCTCTCCCACGGGATTCGTACAGGTAAACTTCATAGAGTCCAGCTTAATGCGTCCAGAGGGTGATTCTGCACCATCCATAATCTTTACCCCGTATAAGCCGCTCTTTGGAATATCAATTCCCGAAATTACAACATCCTCGTACTTATCTCCCGTTACCTGTGTTGCGATGAACTCCGTGGTGGCGCCATCTCCTGTTACATCGGTGCTGACACCAAATTTGAATTCATTGGTAGCTACACTTGATACCTTCATACGAAGGGTCACATCATAGGTACCCGCTTGACGGAAATAAGCAAGCCATTTTCCATTTCCCCAGCTTTGTGCGCTCCATTCCAGATATCCAATTTCTTGACCATCTACGGTTTCTTTTCCGGTTGCCACATGATAGGAGCTAAAGGTTCCAGAGGTTGGATTGGCATACTCTGCCTCTAATATCCCATTATAATGGTCAATGTCAACTCCTCCCTTTCTTGTAACCAGTGACGTAGAAGGGTCATCTCCTCCTGTGTCTGGCCGGTTGGTCGGAATCTGTGTCTGGCCGCCCTCTAAAATGGATGTACCATCCTTTTTTAGACCCGTTCCATAAGGAAAGAGTACCTTGCTGCTATCGCTTCTCTTACTGGTAATATATTTTGGGCTCCAAGGCCATGTTACGGGAAGGGTTCCACTAAATTCGGTTGTCCCAAGTAATACCTCTGAAACGCCATCTCCCTGAGTTCCAGGAAGCCAAGCTTCTACAATCGCATCCACACCATCCACGTAATCCGCTATTGCGAGCGGACGTCCTGTGGTAAGGACTAATATGACGGGGGTATTCGTTTGCTTTGCCGACGCGATCGCTGTTTTAATCACATTTTGATCTTCGATTGGTAGTACCAGTGCTTCTTCTGTTTTATCTCCATTGCTTTCGGCATATGGTGTTTCACCAGCAACGATGACCGCCACGTCATATCCAGTGCCAATCATTCCTCTTGCATTATAGCTTACACTAACACCATTTCCTGCTTTTTCTTTGATACCCTCATAGATGGTGGTACCAGCTGTAACCTTGACGCCGCCGCTGCCTTTATCGGCATCCAGTCCGCCTTGCCAGCTAATCGTCCATCCACCACACTGTGCTCCAATGTCATTTGCCTTGTAGCCGCCTACTAAAATATTTTTTGCATCAGCTAAAAGCTCAAGTGCCGTCTTTCCTGTTGTGCCAACGGTATTATTTTTTAACAGTACCAGTGACTTTTCAACCGCTTCTTTTGCTACCTGGCGATGTTCACTGCTTCCAACCTTTGCTACAAGTGCCTGCTCTGCTTGACTTCCTACTACCTCTTCAAACAGTCCCATTTCCATTTTCACACGTAAAATACGGGTAACCGCATCATTCACACGTTCTATGCTTACGCTGCCATCGGATACATTATCGACTAAAGCATCTATAAAATTTTGCCAGTCATAAGGCTCCATGAACATATCGACGCCTGCATTTACACTTGCTGCTACTTTTTCTTTATAGGTGCCATTTAATTGATCAATTCCGTTATAGTCACTTACCACAAAGCCAGTAAATCCAAGACCAAGTGGATTTTGTGTGGTCTTTTTGCCCTTTAGCACATCCATGATCAGATGCTCGTTTCCATGGCACTTTAGCCCATCCACACTGTTATACGATACCATCACGGTCCTTGCGCCCGCTTTTATAGCTTCTTCGTATGGCTTTAATAATCCATCCGTTACCAAAAGCTGATCAAAGGCCTCTTTACTAAGCTCTACATTTCCTTGGTTGACTCCATTTGCTGTCTGCCCCTCACCAATATAGTGCTTGGCGGTTGCTGCTACCTTATTGCTTGCAAAAAGTGAATCCCCCGTTCCCTGAAACCCTTTTACATAAGCAGCACCCATGTTGGCTACCAAGTCCGGATTTTCGCCAAAGCTTTCGTAAAATCTTCCCCAGCGCTCGCTATAAACAACACCTAAAGTCGGTGCAAAGGTCCACTGAATTCCCGTCGCCCGAATCTCCTCGGCGGCGGCCGCTCCTACCTGTTCCACCAGTGCTGCATCGTTGCTTGCACCAAGTCCTATGTTGTGTGGAAAAATAACGGTATTGTCTACGTTATTGTTTCCATGTACGGCATCCACACCGTAGATTAGCGGTATACCAAGCCTGCTCTCCTTTGCTGCCTGTTTAAATGCGTTGACTCTGTCTTCCCAGTCTTTGGTGGTATTTCCGCTCTTTGGAGCCGAACCCCCACCACTTAAGATTGAGCCAATCCCTTTTGTTTTTACAACCTCTGGGGTAGCATCCCCGTTCTGTTCTGGCTGCACCATCTGTGCTGCCTTCTCCTCCAAGGTCATCTGTGGTAATAAGGCTGCAATCCGAGTATCCATGCTTTGATTGGCATCCATATAGATTGCCTTTGCCTCTTGCAGGGTTAGTTTTTCATAATCGACCTGCGCCGCCAAGCTCACGGAAGTACCAAGCTGTGGTATCCCCGTAAGTACCATGGCAATGACCAAAAAAAGAGCCATGCATCTTTTTTTCATATCCCATATCCTCCTTCTTATAAACCCACCTAATAATGGCATAATTTCATTATATCGGGTTTATAAAAAACAAGTAGGAGACAATCTTTTAATATCTTGGAATATTTTTGAAAAAAAGAACCGAGCACTATCACTCGGTTCCCATTCTTGTTCATTATTTAAAAGCAACGGTCTTTAACATATAGTCTGTAATATCTGAAATTGCTGGTTCTGCCTCTACTCCGTTATCAACCACACTGATTTCAATTAAGTACCCATTTGCAAAGATGTCATATATTTTTTGCGAAAATAGAAAATCACTATCCTTTTTTGCCGTATAGGAGATTAACGAAACCTTTCCATAAGATTCTTCCTGAACGGTTATTGCATAATCTTCTACCTTTACTTCATATCCCAGTTTACTCAATAACTGCTTTTTCAAAGCATCCTCTGTAATGGGATCAATTATGGTTTCTTTGTATAAATCAAAATCTTTATTATCATAATCCTTTTTAACGGCTGTAACCGTTATATAGGAGCTTCCCTTTTCCGCATCTACTTCCTTTGGTGAAAAACTAGCGATATTTGCGCCATTATATTCCATTACACTCTGGTTCCACGCTTTTGGTGCCACAATGCCAATATCTCCAACCTTTACTTCCACTGCCTTAAACGGTGCTTTTTCAACTGCTTCATTATTTGCTTCCTTTACCGTTACCTTACATTTATATTTCTTTTTATCTACGGTAACCGTAATCACAGCATTTCCTTTTGCCTTGCCGGTAACCTTTCCTGCCTTCGTCACGCTTGCAACCTTAGACTTTGAACTTTTATAGGTCGCTTTTTTGGAGGTTCCAGTTACCTTTAGGTTAAAGCTGTCACCTACTTCAATAGTGCTTTTTGATACGTTCAAGCCTACCTTTTTCGCTGCCTCTACATAGCTTACCGTATATGGAAGCGTAACGCTTTGCGCCGTCATGGTAAGTGCAAGTGACAGCATTACTACTTTTGCAAATTTTTTAATTTTCATATCTTTCAAACTCCCTTATTCCTTTATAAAAATAGATTGATGGTCTCAAAAAATATTATACTGTTTTCGGCTTACAAAGTCCTTACAACTTTATTAAGATTGTGATTTTTTTAATTATTTGTGATACACTATTAAAAAAAGAAAAGGAAGGTAGTTTCATGTTTCGAAAACGAATAAAAACAAGCATATCCTTACTATTGACCTTAACACTGGTTCTTTCCCCTGCATCTGCTCTTCATGCCTCGGCTAAAACATCCAATATGGCTGTTGAAACACTCTCTGTCACCGATGTCTCAAATAGTCTTTCGGCGGCAGCTCAAAAAAGGGCCGATATAATGACAAAGGTATACGGCGTAACCAGTATACAATATGCCCTAATCAAAGATGGAAATATTGTGTTATCTGGAGAATCAGGTTATGATGACAAAGCAAAAAAACTGGCACCTACAAAAGACACCATGTACGGAATCGGCTCGGTAAGTAAGATTTTTACCACCTTATCTGTCCTTAAACTTTGCGAAGAAGGAAAACTTGATCTGGATACACCCGTCTATGAGTATCTCAAAGAATTTACAATGGCAGACGCTCGCTATCGCCAGATAACGCCTCGTATGCTCCTCAACCACTCCTCGGGCCTAATGGGCAGCTCTCTTGGAAATAGTATCTTGCTTGGAGATGTCGATACCTCGACACATGACCATTTTCTATCTCTCCTAAAAAAACAGCGCTTAAAAGCAGATCCAGGCGCATTTTCTGTATACTGCAACGACGGGTTCACCCTTGCAGAAATTCTGGTAGAAAAAGTAAGTAAGCAGACCTTTTCGGACTTCATTGCCAAAAACTTTACCACTCCCCTTGGTATGACTAATACGAAATCTCCTTCGGATACCTTTGATACTGCCAAAATAGCTGGTATTTATTCCGCCGATAACACAAAGCTTCCTTATGAAGCACTCTGTGCATATGGTGCTGGCGGTCTATATTCCACTGCAGAAGATCTTTGTAAGCTTTCGACCTTATTTACAAGCGACACCAAGCTTTTATCAAAAGATCTTATTTCCTCTATGGCAAATAAGGAATATGAAAATGGACAGTGGTATCCTGAAGAAGACTCTGCTCTTTCATATGGATTAGGTTGGGACAGTGTGGATACTTATCCCTTTACCCAGTACGACATCAGTGCCTTGGTAAAAGGCGGGGACTCTCTATACTATCACTGTGGTTTTCTGGTACTTCCAGAAGAAAATATGTCCGTAGCGGTACTATCCGCTGGCGGCTCCAGCAGCTTAAATGAGCTGTTTGCACAATCCATTTTACTGGATGCTTTAAAGGAAAAAGGAAGCATTTTAACTATTCTTCCAGATAAAACCTTTGATACACCAAAAAAAGAGCGCATTGTGCCAGACGATTATCTTTCGTACGCTGGTTTTTATGGTAACTCCTCTGTCCCTATGAAGATCGAGATCGAGCGAAGTGGTTCTCTCTATATCATCGTTCAAAGAGATACTTCCTTTTCCAAGCAGGAATTTATCTATATGGGAAATAAACGTTTTTATTCTAAGGATGGAAGCAGCTATCTCACCTTTATGGAAAGCAGGGGACATGTATATCTTTATTTAAGTTCTTATACCAGTGTTCCTTCGATTGGTCAAACTGCATTATCCATGTATTATGGTGAAAAGCTAAGTGAAAATACAATCTCAGATAAAACAAAGCAAATTTGGTCCGCCTATTTAAACAAAAATTATTATCTAGTTTCAGAAAAATATAGCTCCGCCCTTTATCTGCAATCGTTTCCAAGGATGAAACTTACCGCGACAAAGGGCCTTGAAAACTACATCTACTCAAACCCAATTACGGATGCCGATTCTGCTGATACTATACTTCAAATACCAGGTGTCTATGGACGAGACTTACAAGATTATGATATTTATACAAAGGATGGCATCCAGTATATAAAAGCTGGTCAGCAAATCTTGATTTCTGAGGATGCGGTCGGTACCCTATCCACGAAAAAGAAATTCTCCGTTTCGATTCCTGACAGTGGCTATGCACAGTATTATAAAATCGGTTCTAAATCTGCCAAAAAGAAAATTAAGCTGACACTTCCAAAGGATTCCAATGTCTTGGTATATGATAGCAAAGAGGCTCTTATTTTTAGCTCGTATCTTTCTGGAAAAAATACTGTAACACTTCCAAAGAACGGAACGATCGTATTTGTAGGTTCAAAAAATGCTTCGATTCAGGTATCCTATTTAGCAAAATAAAGGATACTATTCATTCATATAATAAAAAGAAGTGCATGTTCCCAACCGCGGAATGC
>JASKJZ010000156.1 GCA_030154385.1 Clostridiales bacterium | reverse complement strand
CGAGTGTATATTCGGTAATTGATGGTATCAATAATGCTACCGTAAAACCAACTTCAATTCAGCTATCGCAGACTACTTCTTGCAATTTTACACCAGGAAATGGGCTGGTATCTGGTACACTAAAATCACCAGTTAATAATCCGCTTACCATTTCCGAGGAAGCTAGTCTTGGGAGAGATTTTGACCAGAAAATCGTGGAGATAGGAAAGGAAGTTTTGACTTATGACAGCACAAGCAATCAATTTTCCTTGGTGTATGAGGATGCTTCAGCGAACCCGGTATTAACGTATCAGTCAAATTCATTAACGGATGTAAATGCAATCAAAGCAAAAGCTAATGATTATTTAAATTATCTAACAGCAAGGCAGGTACAATCTCTATTGTCTGGTAGTCCTGTAAGTACAAATACGCTGACCGATGTTATTGGAAGTAGCAATATCACGACTTCTGGATACCTGTCAGAGGTTGTGACAGTAGATACGGCTACTATGAAAACCTCGAGTAATATTACAAATGGAACATATCCTACCGCTCATATTGATTTTTCACAGCTAGGATCCTCGTATCAGCTTTACGATTTACTGGGAACTGGGTTTAATTCGACCTGTAAGACCTGCGATGCGCATTATAGTGTTTTATTTACCTATGGAGGAAGCGAGAGCACAACTTCGAATGGATATGGATATACCATGACAAATGATGGTGGCGAAAATTATACGCTTCAAGTCGATTTAAAATCCTTTATGGATAACGGAATAGCAAATGGCGTGGATTTTACAAATGCGCTAGTTAGCGTTTTAGACCAAAGTAATTTTGATTTTCATTATACCCAGTATGAATCGAAAAATGGTATACTTTACGTGACGGATAATCGAGAGCAAACCACAGGAGCACCACAGGCTACCTTTGATACAAAGCCCTATAATATTGGAACTGCTCAGATTGATATGACATTAAAGAATAGTATGGACAATCGCAATCTTCAAATGCAGTTTACCTATGATGTTTCACAAGGCATGACGGCTACAGCACAGATGTTAGTTGCACCACTTGGAAATTGGGTGGACGATGGAAGTGGTGGATATAAAAAATTTGTGTATACGGATTACTACGACTCATTGGGTAATTTAAAATCAGGCATTCCAAGTGATCCATCAAGATATACGTTGCAGACAACGAATAATGTGTCCACTTGGGAAAACTATTATGATCAAGTGATGACAAATATAGCAGCGCAATCACAGGTTTCCATTACGTCGGATGATTATGTCTATGCAAACTGTCATACCGATGAAAATCCAAATAAAGCAATTGTATCTACCTTCGATTTTAAAGTAGTAGAAACAAAGGACTTTTTCTGGATTCAGGCAGGAGCAAATACAGGAGATGGTATTGCGATGACCTGGGATCGCTTTAACTTATATTCGCTTGGTTTGGCTGGAAATGTGTTGAGTCAGAAAAAAGCTTCTGCGATGATAGAGAAAGCAGATAATGCATCTAAAATAATTAGTCAGATTCGAAGTACTTTTGGTGCATACACAAATCGAATGGAACATATGTATGATATTGCACAAAATACAGCAGAAAACATACAAAGTGCAGAATCAGGAATTCGGGATACCAATATGGCGAAGGAAATGGCTGAGTTATCAAAAAGTAATATTTTAGAGCAGGCAGGACAAGCTATGTTGGCACAAGCAAATAAATCACCACAAAGCGTATTACAATTGCTTCAATTTTAGAAAATAAAAATATGAAGTTGGAGGAAGGATTGATTTTATGAACTACGAGGATATTTTAGCATTTCCTCCTTATGGAATTAGGAAAGAAAACAAAGTGGAGATCATGACGAGTTATTTAAAGAACTTATCCTTATATCATGCGGAGTCTTCACCAGAGTATAAGAATATAGTAGAGAATATTTGGGGTGGCAAAAAAGGGATCGAACAGGCAGCGTCTTATTATGACCTGCCTTTTTTACCAGTTGCCCTCTTTAAACATAAGGAGCTAAGAAGTGTTCCAAAAGAAGAGGTGGTAAAGACGATGACCTCCTCTGGAACGACGGGGCAGCAGGTGTCCAAGATATTTTTAGATCGGAACACGGCGGCCAATCAGCAAAAGACACTTGCAAAGATCGTAACGGACTTTACAGGGGGAAAGAGGATGCCGATGATTATCTTAGATTGTCCATCGGTTATCAAAGACCGCGCGATGTTTTCGGCAAGAGGAGCTGGTATTTTAGGATTTTCCATCTTTGGCTCAAAAAAGATGTATGCCTTCAATGATAATATGGAGCTTAATCTTCCAGAAATCAAAGCCTTTTTAGAAGAACATAAGGGTGAGGAGATCTTATTGTTTGGCTTTACCTTTATGATCTGGCAGCATTTTTACAAGGCACTGGAAGGAGTGGGAGAATTCATTGATTTATCCAAAGGAATCCTAATTCATGGTGGCGGCTGGAAAAAGCTCCTGCATGAGGCGGTATCAAAAGAGGAATTTAAGAAGCGGCTGCACGACGTATGTGGCATCAAACGTGTCCATGACTACTATGGTATGGTCGAGCAGACGGGTTGTATCTATATGGAGTGTGAATGCGGTCATTTGCACGCGAGTACGTTTTCTGACGTAATCGTTCGGAGAATGAAAGACTTTTCCGTGTGTGAGGTAGGAGAATCGGGTGTCATACAGGTACTGTCTTTGCTTCCAGAATCATATCCAGGGCATTCGATTTTAACCGAGGATGAGGGGAAAATCCTTGGGGAAGATGATTGTCCTTGTGGAAGGAAGGGAAAATATTTTACAATAACAGGAAGAATCAAGCAGGCACAGGTGAGAGGATGCAGTGATACTTATGAACAACGATAATATAAAAACGTTAGCAGGAAGTTTGGATGTGTCAGACGAGGGGAAAAGACGGCCAATCGTACCGTTTTCTTTTTCGGCACTTATCTTTTTGGAAGCACTTTCGAAAAAAATAAGAGGCTGCAAGGAGGCGGCCAGCTATCCAGATCTTTTAACCTTTTCCTTTTATT
The DNA here is from genome assembly GCA_030154385.1 of Clostridiales bacterium. The sequence goes on along the minus strand of JASKJZ010000156.1, from coordinate 3,285 downwards.
GCCGCAGGGCAAATCTGGAGACCATCAAAAACTCCTATGATGGAATGGAACATCGACTTGGCAGGGGACTTTTGTTTCATATCGCGCCCTCGAACGTGCCAATTAATTTTGCCTATTCTTATGTTTTTGGCCTTCTGGCAGGAAATGAAAATGTGGTGCGAGTCTCCACAAAGGATTTTCCACAAGTGGATCTTCTATGCCGTTTGATGGAGGAGCTGTTCATGGAGCCTGCTTTTGAAGAAATTGGGAGGCGAACCAGAATCATCCGATACGACAGAAGCCAGGAGATCAACGATTACTTTTCATCAATCTGCAATGGAAGGATTATCTGGGGTGGGGATGAAACGATTCAACAGGTGAGACGCTCGCCTCTTCCCGTAAGGAGCATTGAAATTACTTTTGCAGACCGTTATTCGCTTGGCATCGTATCACCAAAAGCGATTCTTTCAATGGACGAAGAGGCCATCACGCAGCTTGCAAGGGATTTTTATAATGACACATACTTAATGGATCAAAATGCTTGTACGACTCCGCACCTGATTGTCTGGAAGGTCGAAGAGGAGCTCGCGCGTGCAGAGGTCTTGCAGGCAAAGAATCGTTTTTGGGAGAGCATTTACAAGCAGGCCGAGCGTTATGATTTGGCGGATATTAAGGTGAGCGAAAAATATGAGCTTCTTTGTGAGCTTGCCTGTGAGAAAATGGCGATTCAAGAAATCAAGCAGTATGGGAACCGTTTATATCGCATCTCTCTCTCGTCACTTTTTGTGGAGGGAAGAACTATGGATATTACGCAGTATCGTGGCAGCTTTGGCCTGTTTTTTGAAGCGGAAATCAAGGAATATGCGGAGCTTTTGCCTCATTTGTTTGAAAAGGTACAGACCATCGCGACAAAGGGTGTCGATCCACAAGAAATTCGCGATTTTATAGAGACAAAGGGTGTGATGGGAGTCGATCGTATTGTACCATTTGGAAAAACATTGGATATTGGAACCATATGGGATGGCTATGATTTAATTCGGACGCTATCTCGCGTCATAACCGTAGTGGAACGCTGAAAATAAATGGAAAACAAATGTGAAGCAATGGATAAATAGATGCAAAAGCCAAGGAGGGAATGGTATGGAAAACTTTTACGATAATCTAGAACGATTTGAAGACCAGATTGCGGTAATCGCGCCAGATGCGGAGCGCCTTACCTATCGTTCGTTTGCCAAAGAGGCAGATGCGATTGCAAATAGGATGCCAGAAAGATGTGTGGTGTTTTTAATCTGCTCCAACACCTTAGCGGCACTTGAGGCTTATATTGGTTGCCTTAGAAGACGTGTGGTACCCGTACTGATTAATGAAGCGATTGAAGCGGATTTGTTGCAAAATCTGATGTCTCGTTATGAGCCAGCATATGTGTTTGCCGCAAAGGAGAAGATGGACGTTTTAGCCAAGGAGGAAGCCCTTACCCTGGTGGGGAACTACCGCGGATATACACTGTGTAAGCGCGAGCTTGCCATTTCTTATCCCATCTACAAGGAGCTAGCTCTTTTGCTTACGACCTCTGGCAGTACAGGAAGTCCAAAGCTGGTACGTCAAACCTATGAAAATATTAGTGCAAATGCAGCCTCAATTGCTGCATATCTTGAGATTGTGCCAGAAGATCGAGCCATTATGACACTTCCGATGAGTTATACCTATGGCCTTTCAATCATTAACAGTCATCTATTAATGGGCGCAACGGTCATTATGAATGACTACACGCTGATGAACAAAGAATTTTGGGCGCTGTTAAAAGAAGAAAACGCCACGACCTTTGGTGGTGTGCCCTACATTTATGACATGTTAAAGAAGCTGCGGTTTGGAAATATGGAGCTTCCAAGTCTTCGTTATCTGACGCAGGCAGGCGGGAAGCTATCGAAGGAGATGGCAGAGGAGTTTAATGAAATCTGCACCAAAAAAGGCATAAAACTGATTATCATGTATGGACAGACTGAGGCAACCGCCAGAATGTCCTACCTACCTTGGGAGAGCGCTAAGGAAAAGGCAGGCAGCATGGGAATTGCGATTCCTGGGGGGCGTTTTGAGCTCTGGGATGTCGATGAAAATCCAATCGAAGCGGCAGAGGTAGTAGGAGAGCTTGTATATTATGGCAAGAATGTAACCCTTGGATATGCCGAGCAGTTTGCGGATCTTTTAAAAGGTGACGAGCGAGGCGGCAGGTTAATCACGGGTGATATGGCAAAGCGTGATAGTGATGGGTTTTATTATATTGTTGGTAGAAAGAAACGTTTCTTAAAGATATTTGGAAATCGGGTAAATCTGGATGAAGTCGAAGGCTTGCTTCGAAAGGAGGGCTTTGACTGCGTTTGTGCGGGTGAGGACGATGCGATGAAGATTTACACGACCGAAACCGACAGAGCAGAGGAGATTCTCTCCTTCGTGACAAAGACAACGCATTTGTCAAAGACGGCCTTTACGGTTCTGACCATTGCAGAGATTCCAAGAAATGAAGCAGGTAAGGTCTTGTATTCCAAATTGTAGAGAGAAAAAGGCACTTTTTTAGGTGCCTTTTTTGTATAGATATGTTACAATACACACAGATTCATGCAGAAAGGGCGTAAACATAGATGAATATTCGAAAAAGTACAACAGCTGATTTAGAAGTGATGCAAGCAATTTATGCAACAGCCAGAGCCTTTATGGCAGAAAGTGGGAATCCAGGACAATGGAACAATGGATATCCAAAGACTTCTCTTTTGGAAGAGGATATAAAAAATGGATATAGCTATGTCTGTGTAGAAGGAGAGGAAATCATAGGAACCTTTTTCTATGGTGAAATCGTAGAACCGACGTATCAAAAGATTTATGAAGGGGCATGGCTTCCCACCAAATCTTACGGAGTAGTGCATCGCATTGCAGTGAAGGCGGGGAAAAAAGGCTGTGCCACCTTTTGTCTGAATTGGTGCTATGACCAGAGTGGAAGCATTCGGATAGATACCCACAGAGATAATATTCCGATGCAAAATTTGCTAAACAAGCTTGGATTTTTAAGGTGCGGGATTATTTATCTGGAAAATGGGGATGAGAGGATTGCCTTTCAGAAGTAAAGGGATGGGGAAAATAATGGAATCGAAAGCGATAAGGAGAATAAGATCAGAGAATCAAGACTATAATAATGAGGAGAACGAAGAAATAATTTTGGAAAATGAAGAAGAGCAGTTACATACAAGTTTTTTTTCAAATGGTGAGAGCGTGTATCCTATGAAAACAATAAAAGTGGATAAAGGATTTTTTACT
>JASKJZ010000155.1 GCA_030154385.1 Clostridiales bacterium | reverse complement strand
AAGTAACGCTTCATTTGGAGAGCGGGAAATCATTGGTCATCAAAGCAAATAATAACAGTAAACAAAATGTTTATGTGCAGAGCATGAAGGTAAATGGTCAGGCATATTCAAAATCCTATATCAAACATGATGTGTTATTGAATGCGGGAGTAATTGAATTTACCATGGGTGATACCCCGAATAAAGCTTGGGGAAATGCAGACGATGAACTTCCTACCTCACTTACAATAAAGGGAGAAATGCCGCAAGCATATGATGACATTTTATCAAAAAATGCAAAGGTAGTAGCATCTGCTAGTAGTGAAGCCGTAAAAGTCTATTATGATGAAATCGTTTCAGATGTCGCGAACATTACAAATCTGGTGGATAATACTTCTAATTCAGAGGCTGCATTTGCTGCAGGTTCTAAGGTATGCTATCATACGGATCAGGGAAAGCGGGCGCAGATAATTACCTTAACAAGTGCAGCAGATCCTGCGACAGCACCTACAGCTTTTTCTTTGTATGGCGCAAATGATAATGGTGAGTGGACGCTGCTTGCGAACTATGACAATATCAGCTTTTCGTGGGCAAAGTATACAAGACCATTTTTAATTCCACAGGAAAAACAGGGGGAATATACCCATTATCAGCTTGTATTTAGCGAAGGTTCTCTCGCTGAGGTAGAGCTTCTTGGCTACACCAATGAAAAAAGAGACCGGGATAGTCTATTTAACTTAATTCAAGCTGCTAAAAATATGGATACCAACGAAGTTGCGCCGACTTTAATTACGGTTCTTGAAAATGCAACCGCAACTGCGCAGGCAATTTATTTGCAAACCGACCTTACCATAGAACAATATACAGATGCATATAATGCTCTGAAAAATATAATTTCAGTCGTAGGTGGGGCTTACAAAAAGGCAATTGACATCATACAAGCAGAAGGCTTTGACGCGGGTAATGTATTGGTTGATAGCGTCAATGGGGTGCCAAACAATATTGGTGGTGTAAAGAAGGATTACTGGGCTTCTTATAAAAATGTCCTTTTTCAGGGAGATATTGATTTTATGACAATGTATTATGCCGCGCAAGGAAGTGATGCGGGTGGATACACAGAGGTCTATGTAGATAGCATCTCGCCAGAAAATCTAGTGGGAAGCATCGAAAACAAGACGACCGCACCATCTGGTTGGTCGACCTATGCGATCGCTTCTGGAAATCTGGATCGGACAGTGAATGGGCTGCATGATGTTTACTTGGTATTTCGTAACGATGGGACTCATGCCTATGTAGCAAATGTAGATTGGTTTGCTTTTAATGGAAGCTGTAAAATCAATCTTCAGACAGAGGGAAATGGGCAAGCACAGATATCAAATGCGACGGTTTCGTTTGGAGGGGAGTCTCTTCTTACGATTATGCCAGATGAGGGATATCAAGTTGGAAAGCTTATCTTAAATAAAAAGGAAGTTGCCTACGATGGCAGCGGTAATTATGCTTTGACCAATATACAAGATAATGTGGATATTAAGGTTCAGTTTGTCTCAAATGCTATTCCAGATCCAGAACCAACACCAACGCCTGAACCAACGCCTGAGCCAACACCAGAACCAACACCAACACCAGATTTTAGTGAGGATAATGGGGAGGCTGGACCGGCAATCCCAATTCCATCTCTCCCAACGCCGCAACCTTCTACCCCTCCATCAAGCAATGACGAGGATAAAGAAAAGGCAGACCTACCTGAGAAATATGAAGTGCTAATTCAAGGAGATGACGTATACAAAGTTACCAAATCGGATGAGAAACGCGGAACTGTGTCATATGAAGGTTCATCCAATACGAAGGAAAGCACAGTTCGTATTCCGAATACGGTTACGATTGGTGGTATTACGTTCCAGGTTACAAGAATCAGTAACTACGCCTTCCAAAATAACAAGACGATTAAGAAAGTAGTGATTGGGAAGAATGTGCGATCCATTGGTACAAAAGCATTTGCGGGTGCAAAGAATTTAAAAATTATTTATATACGAACAAATCACCTTGCAAAAGTTGGTGCCAATGCATTTTTGAAGGTTCCGGAGAAGACAGTCGTGAAAGTTCCGAAAAACAAATTAAAAGCATATACCTCACTGCTTCGAAAGAATGGATTGGATAAGAAAATAAAAATTAAGGCAGAATAAGAAAGGTGACTAAAAAATGTATCAAAACGAACTAAAAAACATTCGTTTTGATACATTTTTTGATAGGAAAGAAAAATTAGGAAATGTATCAATAAAAATAGGATTGACAATCCTAAAAATAACATGAATAATGAATATATTACATAGATAAAATGTTTACGCTAAGGAGAAAACAGGGAGATAATGAGATGCGATTAAAAAAACGTGGTTCATGTGAGGAAATGGGATGTGTCATTCGATATGTAGATGATACTTTAAATGGTATTGAAACTAAGACTCCAAAAAGTGATTATGGTATCCATGCTACTATTATTCATCAGTTTGAAAAGTTATTAGCAAACGAAAAACGTATGTCAGATGCAGCAAAGGAAATCTTACAGATTGCAAGTTCGATTAGTGAATTTGATCTCGGAATGACACATATTTCAAAGCAGCTGATGAATTTTTCAGAGGAACTTAAGGTGTTAAGTGAATCAAATCTTGCAATTGTAGAGGAAACCACTGCAACCATGACACAGGTTACAGAAACTATAGATGATACAGCGGATACCTTAGAGGATTTGGTGGCGGACTCGAAAAAGCTCGGTCAAAAAAACAATGAAAGCAAGCATTTATTATCGGAAGTAAAGAACTTGAAAGAAAATGTCGCCGAAGATACGAATGCCATGAGTGAAAAGATTGATGAATTAGTAGGTCTTGCAGAAAATGTTGGACAGGTCGTGGAAAGTGTACAAGGAATCGCAAGTCAGACCAATCTATTGGCATTGAATGCTGCAATTGAAGCAGCAAGAGCTGGTGAGCATGGAAAGGGATTTGCAGTGGTTGCCGATGAAGTTCGAAAATTGGCAGATGATACGAGAGAAAATCTGGATGGTATGCGTCAGTTTGTGGATAATATTCACGAGGCGGCAAAAGAAGGTAAGGGAAGCCTGTTAAGAAGTCTAGAATCGACTAGACAAATGAGTGAAAAGATTGATACCGTTTCCGATACGGTGGAATCCAATATTGTGATGCTAGAAGGGCTTATCGGAAGTGTTTCTAATATTGAAACCTCAATGCAGGGGATTAAAGTAGCAGCTTCTCAAATTACAGATGCGATGGAGTCATCCAGCCAGGATGCGCAGCGACTTAGCGAAATGACCCAAAGCATACATGAGGAAGCAGAGGAAAGTGTGTCCTACGCGAAAAGTATTTCTGCCATTGATAATCACCTCTCGAAGGTGGTGCATGAGTTATTTCTTGGTTTGCGAGATGGAAAACATGCCGTGACAAATGATGAGATAAAACAGGTCGTGATAAAAGCAAAGCAAGCACATAAAGAATGGCTAAAAAAAATGGAAAGAATGATTATCGCAATGCAAGCAGGGCCGATCCAGACCGATTCTACAAAGTGTGTATTTGGTCATTTTTATCATTCGCTTGAAGTCAATCATCCGTTCATTGATAAAGAGTGGAAAGAAATTGATGTGTTGCATCATGGATTTCACACAAAGGGAGATGAAATTCTGGCAGCAATTGATGCAAAAGACGAAGGGCGGACCAAAGCTCTTTACAAAGAAGCCATTCAATTGTCCGAAAAACTAATCGAGCTTTTAGATCAAGTGGAACAGAAATTAAATACCATGACTCAAGAAGGTCAAAAAATATTTGCGTGATAAAGGGGTCAAAAGGTGTAACCTTTTGACCCCCTGTGCCTCTTATTTCAAGTGACAAACGTCAATATAGCTTGGTAGACCGTTGTGATAATGAGTCGTTACCTCGCCTTCTATGAGGGGAAGAAGATACTCATAAAACTCCTCTGTAATATCAGTTCCGCTTTTCGAAATCCAGGAAAGAGGAACTTTTTTTTCGACATTTGCGATTTCGTTGATTGAGATTGTTTCTATTTCTGTTTGATATGAACCATCAGAAGAAGAAAGGCGTTTCAGCGTCATCATGACACCAGAAGCACCAGATAGCGATGCTTTTACCGCAGCCTGTCCAATCCAAAATGCTTCTTCAAGATCCGTCTTTGAAGAGATATGTAGGGCGCAGCGTTGCAATACATTCAGTTCGATACTGCGGCATTTACAACCAAACGTGTTTTTTACGAGACGCTCCAGACTTTTTCCAGTACCCTCATGAATGACATGTCCAAAAGCATCGGTTTTATGCGAAACGGTGTTATTTTCTTCACCCATATCTAGAATACCATCATCTATAAAATTCCCATCTTTATCGTGAATACCTTCGGATACCGCAATGATAATATTTTGTGTTGTTTTTCGCAGCTCTTTGATTTCACCGAGAAAGGATGCAACATCAAACGGAACCTCTGGAAGGTAGATTAAATGTGGTGCAGCTTGACCTTCACTACGAGCCAAAGAGGCAGCAGCGGTTAACCATCCAGCATTTCTTCCCATAATTTCGACAATTGTAACCGAGTCGGTATTGTAAAACATGGAATCGTGGATGATTTCTAACATGCTTGTGGCAACGAATTTTGCTGCTGAACCAAAACCTGGAGTATGGTCTGTTCCGTATAAATCGTTATCGATTGTTTTTGGAATGCCAATAAATTGGATTGGGATTTGATGAAGCGCTGCATAGGATGTGAGCTTCATGACGGAGTCCATAGAGTCATTTCCGCCAATATAGAAAAAGTCCGTGATGGAAAGAGCGTTAAGAAGAGAAAAAATTGCTTCGTATTCTGAAATTTTTGTATCCTTATTTTTAGGAAGAGGAGGAAGCTTGTATCGACAGGAGCCAAGATACATCGAGGGACTTAGTTTCAATGTTTCCAACAATTGGGTATCATTAAAAATAGACGATAGCTTGATATAGTTACCATTTAACAAACCTTCGACTCCATATACTGCTCCGTATATCGTTTGAAAGACTAAAGAATCCATTGCTTCTTTTATGACACCTGCGAGAGAAGCGTTGATAGCAGTAGTAGGGCCACCGGATTGGCCAATCATACAGTTTCGTTGTTTCATAAATTTTCATACCTCCTGGTTGATGCAAGTTTTTTAGCCATACCTATTTAACCATACTTCTTTTCAAATGTCTACCGATTAAATTTTGATTTTTTTTCTGTTTGTGCTAAAATAGAGCCAAGGTCTTCTGTATGAAAATCAAAAAGAACCGAAATAATAAGGAAGAAGGCTTGGAAGGAGATAGAGAATGGAAAATGAAGCATTGCAAATTTTTAAGGACAGAAGGAGTATCCGTAAATATAAATCGGAGCAAATAAAGGAAGATGAGCTGGTAGCTATATTGGAAGCCGCAACCTATGCTCCAACTGGTATGGGAAGTCAGTCTCCTAAAATGGTAGTGGTACAGGATAAGGAAACGATCGCGCAGTTAGCCAGAATGAATGCCTCTGTTATGGGATCAGAAATCGATCCTTTTTACGGTGCACCGACAGTTGTCATTGTTTTTTCAGATACCAATCGGGTAACCTATAAGGAGGATGGTAGTCTCGTACTTGGCAATTTAATGAATGCAGCCCGCGCGGTAGGGGTTGATTCTTGCTGGATTCATCGTGCAAAGGAGGTATTTGAAAGTCTGGAGGGAAAAGCGCTTATGAAAAAATGGGGTGTAGAGGAATGCTACGAGGGTATCGGGCATTGTATCTTAGGCTATCGTGATTGTGAATACCCGCTTCCAAAACCACGTAAGGCGGACTATATCATTCGTGCATAATAATAGAAGGAGAACGGCAAATGAGAGCATATGAAAGATTATTAAATTATGTAAAGATAGAGACAACGAGTGATCCAGACAGTAAAACAGTACCAACAACAGCATGCCAGTTTGATTTGGCAAAGCGTCTGGTGGATGAGCTAAAGGAACTGGGAATAAAGGACGCCAGAGTGGATGAAAATGGGTATGTTTATGGCAGCATCCCAGCAACAAAAGGATATGAGAATAAGACAAAGCTTGGTTTCATTGCACATATGGATACCGCACCTGATTTTTGCGGAAAAAATGTATCACCTCAGGTAATTGAACAATATGATGGAAATGCAGTAGCTTTAGGAAATAGTGGACGAGTGCTTGAACCTAAGGATTTTCCGCACCTAAAAGAGCTGGTGGGGCAGACCTTGATTACCACGGATGGAACGACTCTGCTTGGCTCAGATGACAAATCTGGGATAGCTGAAATTATGACCATG
>JASKJZ010000154.1 GCA_030154385.1 Clostridiales bacterium | reverse complement strand
CATCCATTCTGGACTGTGCATTTTCAGTTGACCAGCTAGCGGTTGCAACGTCAGCAAATTCAACGGATCCTGATTTTACTACAATCTTGCCTGCATCGATATATGGGTTTAATACATCCATAGCTCCGCTATAGAAGAATTTTGCATTGTTATCACCTGGGTCACCCGTGAAGATTTCCATGTTGAATGGTCCTTGTGCATTGTCTAAATCCAATTGATCACGAATATATTCGCCCTGCTTTTGACCAACCATGTAGTTATCAAAGGTTGCATAGTAGGTAACGGCATCCGAGTTCATAATCAAACGGTCATATGCGATAACAGGAATTCCAGCTTCTTTTGCCTTTGATAAAGGATCTCCAAGAGACTCACCATCAATTGAAGCAACTACTAAAACCTGTGCTCCATTGGATATTAAGGTTTCAATCTGAGATACCTGTGTTCCAACGTCATTATTTGCATATTGAAGATCAACGGTATAGCCAGCTTTTTCAAGCTCAGCCTTCATATTTTCCCCATCTTGGTTCCAACGCTGTAAATCTTTGGTTGGCATTGCTACTCCGACTTTTCCTTTTTCAGCCGTTGTTGTGTTGGAAGTATCGGTCGTAGTATCATTTGTGGTAGACTCAGTCGTTGTCTGATTGTCTGTGCTGGTAGTACTATCCTTGGAAGAAGAGCTACCGCATCCTGTCAGCAAAGTCGCAAGCATTGCTGTGCATAAAACAGCACTAAGAAATTTCTTTTTCATAATGATAAATCCCTCCGTTTTACAAAATTTGTTTTTGTTACAAGAAGAATATATCATATACAAATCTAGAATAACTTGTGACTTTCTGTACAATTTTATCAAATACACAAGCTATGTTATTCTACTAGCATATTCTTGCACTTAAAAATGTACTATTGCAAAAATCAACTATTGGGACTCCTCTACGTGCAGATACACTTCATCTTTAAAATGGAACTGTGAATCGATAATGACCGAATCCATATTCTCCTTGGTGACAGCGACCGGTTCTAGCTTATAATAAGGAATATAATAGCTGCCATCGTTGATGCTATCAAGCGCTTCCAATTTTTCATTCTTAGCAAGCGATACCGCGTATCCTGCCGCTTGCTTTGCAAGATCCATGATTGCCTTATACACCGTCATATATTGATTTCCTTCCACGATGCGTTGACAAGCATCAATATCCGCATCTTGCCCTACAAGACAAACCTTTGCTGCCAGTCTTCGCTCTGCAAGTGCGCGATAAGCCCCTGCTGCAAGTCCATCATTTCCACAAATGACACCATCCACCCCTCCATTTGCCACAATGCATTCATTCATATATTCCTGCGCATACTCAGCCTGCCAATTTTTTGCATAGTTTCGATAGACCAGTTTTTGGTTATTTTCTTTTAAGACTTCTTGTACTCCGGACTCGATTTCCACAACATTATGATCCGTTAGCGGACCAAATATAGCGGCTATTCTACCCCCCTCTGGTATTTGATCCACAACGGCCTGTGCCATCAAACGTCCCACCTGCTTATTATCAAACGACAAATAAAGATCCGTTCCTGCATTACAGATTAAGCGATCATATGAAATTATTTTAATTCCTTGATCCTGTGCCTTTTTTATTAGTTTGACAAGACGGTCGCTATTGGTATCCACTGCCACAATGACAATGACGTCCATCTTTTTATTAATTAAGTACTCAATTTGTGCTAACTGCTCTTCAAAGTCTCCGTTTGCATTCTGCACATTGACCTCTGCTCCAAGCTCCGTTGCAGTTGAAACAAATACATCACGATCCCTTATCCACCGCTCTAATACGAAGGTATCCCAAGAAAGGCCAATCTGGACTTTATTGACCTCGGATTCCTTTGTCGTACTATGAATCTGATTGTTTCCTTTGCATCCTGCTAAGGTGAAGGTAATTAAAAGCATACCGATGCCAGCTAACAAACTGCCTCCCCTTCTCATATGCCTGCTCCTTCCCGATAATCGGTTGGTGTATAGCCCACTACCTTTTTAAAGATACGGCTAAAATAATTGGGATCGGAGTAACCGACTTCCGAACAGATTTCCTTAATACTGCCTTCTGAGTCATGAAGTAATTCCTTTGCCCGTTCGATGCGCAGGGACGTTAAATAATCAATAAAATTTTCCCCCTCCTCCTCTTTAAAGAGCTTACTAAAATAATAAGGACTGATATCGACAAATTTCGCAACCTCCTCCAAAGAAATGTCCCTTTTAAAATTTTGCCGCATATATTCTTTTGCTTTTCCGACCACGCTGTTATTTTTTTCCTTTTTCTTTTCCGTTACATTTTTTGCCGCTTCCACTAATTTTCGTACAAACCACTGGCGGAGTTCTTCATAGGTGGCGCAAGAAAGTATGGTATCCAGATAATCCTTTCGATACAAAAGTCCATAACGCATTCCTCCTTGCAAGAAAACCTCTTTTTCTCCTGTCATAACAAATTCAAGGACTTTGGTTCTTATGTCCTGAGGATAATCTCCATAATTTTGTATCATCCAATCAAAAAACAAATTGGCACTTTCTCTGGTGCCCTCGATATTTCCATTTTTTACATATAAAAATAACTTTTCTTCGGTTTCTGCCGGATAATCCGTCTCGTAATCACAACCAATCATTAAATCCTGTGCCTGAACCACAGAGCCTCTTCCCATACGAAGTGCTTTTTTTGACTCCTCATAGGAATCATGAAGCTTCGTAACATTTCTTACATTTCCAATCCCGGCTCGAAAATTAAGACTCGTTTGCTGTCCCAGCTTATGCACCATGTTTCTTGCCCGTTCAATTACCTTGGAACGCTCTTCAAACTCCATTTGACTGCTTTTCCATGGTACAAAAATTATCATTTTATTGGCCATAATTGACCCTACCACTGCATGTAAAAAGAATTCCTTTATCACCTCTCGCATCGCAAGAATGTAGTTTTGCAGCTGGACGCTGGTACCAACTGGATTTTCCAGGTTACCACTGGAATCCTGCTCTCCAAACTGCAACGTAATCATAAATCCAAATTCCTCCCGAATATCAAGAAGACTGCGGTAGCTCTCCATTTCTGCCGTAAAATCTTCTTGAAATAAAACTAAATTAATAAATCCATTTTCGATGATTGGAACCACTGTCTGAAGCTTTTCTCTTACTAATAAATCATTGGAACGTTTTTTTCTGGCATCATCCACAATGTCCATGGCCTTTTTCATGACCTCTAAAATCCGCTCCTTTGTAAACGGCTTCGTCACATAATCGATTGCTCCAAGGTTCATCGCTTCTTGTGCAAACACGAATTTATCATAGGCTGACATTACGATAATGACCATACGGCTATTAAAGGTTCTTATCTCCTTCATCGCATCAATTCCATTAATTCCGGGCATCTGGATGTCAAGTATTGCAATATCTGGTGCAAACTCCTGTGAGAGCTCAATGACCATACGACCTGATTTTGCCGTTCGAAGTTCACATGCCTCCCCAAAATTTTTTTCGAGGATAAATCGTATCGAATCCAGTACAATTCCTTCATCATCCGCAAGCAAGATTTTATACATGTTGATTTCCTCCCTCTTTTGGTATTTCAATTGTGACAACGACTCCCTTTCCCTCTCCCTCACTATCAATCGTAAAGAGGTTTTCTTTTTGGTAGTAGAGCTTTAATCTCTCCATCACATTTCCAAGCCCTATCCCATTGGAGTTTTCCTCGTGGTCATCATAATTTACCCGTCCTTTTCTTACCTCCTCTAGCTTTTCTTTTGAAAGTCCAACACCATTGTCTTGTATTTTAATCCAATAGCTATCTCCTCCCTCCTCTATTGTCAAATCAATATGCCCCTCCCATTCAATATCCCGAATGCCATACTGAATCGAATTTTCCACCAGAGGCTGCAAAATCATACTGGGAACACGAATATTTGATATATCACAATATATTTTTTGCTCGTAATTGATTTCCTTCGAAAACCGGACATTCATAATATATAAATAATTCTCTACCAGTAATAGTTCCTCCCTTAAAGTTACATCGGTATTGATGCTATTCATGCTCGTGCGAAAAAACTCTGACATTTTCTGAACAAAGAGATAGGTTTTTTCCGCATTTTCCATCATCGCAAGCTGTGCCCCCGCATTCAGCGAATTAAATAAAAAATGAGGATGAATTTGTGCCTGATAATATTTAAGCTGCGCGTCCTTTAAATGGTTCTTCATCAAAAGCTCCCGCTCTTTAGCTGCATTTTCGGCCTCAATACTATCGGTTACGCGAATAATATATTCCTTAATGCTCACTACCATCTTGTTAAAAGCTCCTGCAACAACGCTGATCTCATCATGCCCTTTTGTTTGCACCTCGCTCACATCAAAATTGCCAAGTGCTACCTGGTTGGCCGCTTCCGCAAGATAGCGAAGCGGCTTTGTCAGTTGGTCCGTCAGTAAAATCAACAAGATAATATTAAATAAAGCAACCGCCATACTAAGTAGCATGGTGACCCTCTCCAAAAGACGAAGCGATACCGCGAGCGTAATGTAATTGGAAGAATTCCGTTTAAACTGTTCGTTGTTTAAACTAAAGATATACGCATTCAAATAATCATAGAGCTGGCTGGCATTATCGTAATAAATTTTATACTGGCTGATATTTCTAGCTCGCTTTGCCTTCACTGCAAGGGATACCTGCTCCAAGTAATTAACTGAAATAGAGCGAATATTCTTTTCCATAATGGAAGAATCGTCGGCCAATACTTTTTCATTTAATAAGTTCATATCCTCAGAATACTCCTGCTGATACTGATAATAATCCGTTAAGGCCATTGAGGTTTTGGTATCCAGATATTCCTTCATACTGTTTTGTAAATTATTCAACGCACCTGCTAACTCATTCATTTGCGCATTACTGGTATAGACTCGGTCAATATCCTCAAGTGCTTGATTGATATTGCCATTCATATACATCGTAGCCACGAATGACAAGAGCGCAGTAATTAAAAAAATAAGAATCAGCTTTGATTGCACCGTGAGATTTTGAAGGGGCATATCGTAATGTTTTTTCATTGATTTCCTCCTGCTGTACCTTCTTGTACCACACCGTTACTTAGTAGCTTGCCTGCTTCTACTCGTCCGATTATGGTGGTATCAACTGCGACATAATCACTCACATAGCCGATATCTAAAAATTCCGAAACATTTTCTGCTGCCTTTTGTCCCATTTGATAGGTGTCTACCATAAGTGTTGCCTCTACAACTCCCTTATCAATCGCTTCCAATATCGATTGTGTGGAATAAAATCCAAGAATTTTCACATCACCCACGCAGTTTAGATCCACGATGGTCTGGTAAGCACATTGCGTTTGTATCAAATTGGTACAAATCAGGACGCGGGGCCTCTTTGCAACATTTCGAAGCAATTCACGAATCTGTTCCTCGGTATTATACGTTTCGGTACTATCGATGATTTGGGCATTCAGCCTTGCACTACTTGCATGATCATCCAAAAATTTCTTGATTCCCGAATTGAGTATTGTATTTTCTGGGTTTGTATTACTATTCTTATCATATAGAACCATTATCTCTTCCTTGTCATCCTTCAGACAATCATACGCCTTTGCACATAAGTTATATCCCATCATAAATTTATTTACACCGATAAAGCTGCGTCTTTTACTCTCGACTTGATCTTGATATACCGTCACTACTGCAATATTCTTATCAATCGCTTCATTAATGAGTTCTGTCGTACTTACGCTGTCGGATCCTTCCATAATGATAGCATCCACGTTTGCTGCAATGGCCATTTGAATCCTCTCATTAATGGTGTAATTAAGTGATAATATTTACCCATAATTTTACACATAAATATTAAGTTTTTCTCCCGCATCCTTTGCTCCCTCATAGATGGATTCCCAAAAAGGGTCATCATAGCTTTCCGCAATAAAAGCACAATGATAGCGATACTCTCTCTCCCCAACCTTTGCAAACTCCAACGTTTGCTGCTTCATTAGTCGGTTATATTGAAATACGACTGCAATCAAAGTCCCAAGGCACAGCATCATAAATATACTTAAAATCAATATCGTTTTCTTATTTCGCACATGTTTTCTCATCTTCTCATCCCCAATTCCAACCTCGATTAGTAACATTTTACCATAAAAACAATGTGTCATTCAATCGCCTTGTCCATCTTTTACAAGAAAATCAACTGACACATCTTGTCAACTTTCGTATTATTTTGCATCCGCGGCTCGAAATCATAAGATACATTCTCTTCTAGAACAATTAATTATAGCTTTTTGCAATTTTGTACTATACAAATTATTGTATATTTAAAGTAATAAATGTATATGCGGGA
>JASKJZ010000153.1 GCA_030154385.1 Clostridiales bacterium | reverse complement strand
GTACAGGCAAGAGCATACGAGGCGGCACTTCGCACCTATGATAAGGAACAAAAGTATGTAACGGATGATATGCTAGAGCTTATGGTGGAATGGTGTGCTTGGAATATGTATCCGGATGGCGGAGATATTCGTTATCCAAACAACAATGAATTTTATAATATCGATGGAAAAACAAACGACACCTATTATCGTTCTTGGATTTATCATAACATTCTAGGAAATTATAACTACATATTTGTGGAGGATGTTGCTGGTCTTGTTCCTAGAATGGATGAAAAACTAGAGCTTGATCCAATCGAATTTAATTACGATCATTTTATGATTAATAACGTAAGATATCACGGAGATGATGTGACGGTAGTATGGGATGACCCAACCGATTCGAAGGACTGCTATGGTAGTAAGATTGCCGATGGTTTTTCAGTCTACAAGGATGGAACGTTATTATTTACGCTTAATAAAAAGGCGCATATCATTTATGATAATGGAAACTTGACCTTCCCGGATGGAGAGCCAGCAGGGCTTACCAAAACCGTGCAATCTAGCACCGCTTTTACAAAGGCAACCGATGTCGTACTTAGCAGCTCGGTCAATAAAATGCTTGAAAAATCAGGAATCGAAGCAAATATTACGAGTGAAAACCTCGCAAAAGGGAAAACAGTAACCGCAAGCTTTACGCCAGATAAGGCAAGAGAGGCATCTTGGGCAAATAAGCATCGTGCAGATGGCACTGATCCAACCTCAAAGGCAGTCAATGAAGAAAAGCCAGACCCAATGGCAATCACCGATGGTGTAACGGTTAATATGCCATTTTGGGGAGATGCAGGAAGTCCGAATACAAGTGATTCGGTTGTAATCGATTTGGCGGCTCCTACGAAGATTGATATGATGAATCTTTATTTTTATAATGACAGACAACAAGAAGGGTATGCAGAGCCAGCGAAATATACCTTGGAATATTGGGATGGAAGTACTTGGAAGCAGGTAGAAGATCAAAGCAGAACTCCAGCAGTACCACAGGCAAATTATAACACAAACTATTTCAAAGCAGTAACCACTGACAAGGTAAGAGTTACCGTATTTGACAAAGAAGGACATGATACTGCGATTACCGAAGTACAGCTTTATGAGGAAGGTGGAAGTCGTGCTGTTGTAGAAAACAAAGCACCATCCGTATCTCTCAATCAGGATACACAAAAAGCAGAGAATATGAAGGCATCCTTACAAGCGGTATGTGAAGATGATGGTATGCCTTGGGAGGAATCTCTTTCCTATCGCTGGGACGTCGTTTCTGGACCAGAAGGTGCAACTACAATCTTTAGTAATCCGACTGCCTTGCAAACAACATTTGCAGCATCCCTTGAAGGGGACTATGTCGTTCGATTTACGGCAGATGATGGTGCACTTTCCACATCAAAAAATATAACGGTAGCAATTAAGAAAGCAGCAGTAGTTGGTAGCGAGGATATTGCAACAAACGCAACTCCTAGTTCTGACTATACGGCTGGTTGGGAAAATTTAAACGGAATCAACAATGCAAGCTTTGAACCAGCATCTTCCAATGTAGGAACTGGAAAGGGATGGGGAAACTGGAGGGGAAATCCTGCGGGCGAAACCTGCTATGTTTCTTACAAATGGACTGAGCCAGTTGCAATTAGCGGGTGTGATATTTATTGGTATGATGATGCAGGTGGAACGAGAGTACCTGCGAACATTTCGTTCCAATACAAGGATACAAATGGGGAATGGAAGGATGCTACCATGCTGACCGATTTCAAGGATGCGAATAAAATAAATGCCTATAATACCATTGCATTCGAATCCTTTGAAGCAACAGAGCTTCGTCTAAATATGGTGACACAGGCTGCGGCAACTGGAATCTATCGATTTAAGGTATATGGTACTCCAATCGACCAACTTCTTCCTGTATATGTGGGGACAAAGACGGGTCAGATTCCAGTACTACCAACTTCAATCTATGGTTTAAAACAAGATGGAAGTCTTGTAAAAGCCAGTGTTGTTTGGGATAAAATAAGCGAAGAACAAGTAAAGAGTAATGGAGAATTTACCGTTAATGGCGTTAATAGTGGAACTGGAAAATTCGTAGCAGCCACTGTTTACGTGCGAAGTGATATGGATTTTGCTGGAATCACAGAAGTGAAGGATACAACAGTAAATGTAAGTCTTGGAAAGGAAGCGGTTTTACCTGACCATGTGCTCGTTCAGTACAACAATGGAGCGTATGACAACATATCGAGCAGTGTCATATGGGATCCAATCAGTAAGGATCAGTATGCGAAATCAGGAAGCTATCCGTTTGCATCTGTTGGAACTGTATCCGGAACGGCAATTAAAGCTAACCTGGTCATTAACGTGAAGGCAAATCTGGAAGCATTGCAGGCTGAGATAACCAAGGCGGAAGCAGTTGTGACTGAAAACTATACCAAAGCAAGTGTTGCACTCTTTACACAGGCACTTGCAAAGGCGAGAGAAATTGCAAGTGGATCTCTTGATCAGACCCTAATTGATGCAGCCGCCGAAGCGCTAAAGAGTGCAAGAGAGGGATTGCAGCCAATTGCAAATGTAAGTGCACTGACAAAGAGTATTGGCTTGGCGGAAGAGCTGACAGAATCACTTTATACCAAAGAGAGTTATCAAAATGTAACAAAGGCACTTGTGGTTGCAAAAAATGCGCTTGTTTCCGATTATGAAAGCCAAGAGAAAATAGATCTTGCGAATGAAATGCTAAAAGAAGCCTTTTTACAATTAGAAAAAACTACTACTCCTGAAAAAATCCTGAACCTTACCATGGATAAAAAGGCGGAAAGTAAAATAATTGCAGACGAAGGGAAAAATCACTATTCGATCCTTGCAGATGGGGTGAAGGAAAGCGATTATGTGAAGGGAAGAAATGGGGAGGCACTGGCTCTTTCCAATACAACCTCCTTTCAGATTCCTGCAAAGGAAGCACTTGCAACAAAGAGTATCACAATCTCCTATTGGGTAAAGAGAAGTGGAGCGCTCACAGGAAATAATAATATTTTATGGGCGAAAAAGGCCTCTACGTATAATGGAAATGGATTTTATCTCAACTATCCAGTGGCCGAACAATATTCTAATTTCTTTATTATGGATGGCTTCAATGGATTTTATGTAAACGAGGATCCCAATACGTTTCTTCCAGAAAATGAGTGGACAAATGTAGTGGTTACCTGGGACGATGCCACAAAGCAGGGAGCAATCTATAAAAATGGGAAAAAGCAAAGCATTCAGTATATGGGAGAACCACAAAGTATAACGGGTGTAAGCGATGCGGCAAACGTGTTTGGTGAAAATGGATACCCTGGAGACGGATATCCAAATGGAATGGAGATGGATGACTTTGTTATTTATAACAATAACCTCTCTTCCACGCAGGTTCAAAAGAACTATGAAGCGGCAACGGCTCCAGTAGTAGTACCTTCCGCTCCAAATGCACCAGTCATTGATAAATCAAAGAATAATGAAACGGGCGGTGTACTCTCTGAAAAGAAGGAAACTGTAATTGATGCAAAAACAAAAGAAGCTTATACGAAAATTACCATGGATGGAGAAGATCTCGCGACAAAGAGTAAGATTGTGGCCACGGTAAAGCAAAATGACAAAAAAGAAACCGCAGGTCTTGCCGCTAGACTTACCGTGACACCTGTTTTAAAAGGGGAAGAATGGCAGATTCAGACCAAGGAGAGCTTTATTAGCAGCTTGCAAGGGCTTGCATCGAATGAGACTCCGCTTAATCTTAAGGTAGTCATGGAAGATGAAGTTTTCCAAAAAGCGTTAAAAGACGCCGATGGACAAAAAGAAGTAACACTGAATCTATCTCTTCCAAAATCAGTATTTGAAAACAAGGAAGTGAATTTGTCTTGGATCAAGCTATCAAAGGAGGTATTACGTGAGTTGCCAGAAGCCAAAGCCAATCTAATGATTAAGGTTTCGGATGAACAGGGTAATACCGCGTATGAATGGAAGATTGATCAAAGTCAGGTCGGTGGGACGACGAAAGTTTTAAATAGTATGAACATGGCGGTAAGAGTCGTGCAGACAAAGGATTTGGAAAGCAAAACCCTGGAACGAGCAGCCGATGGCTACCTTGTGACGCTAAAGCATAAAGGCAAGCTGCCAGAGGGTGCGAGCCTTCGGGTTCCGGTCACGAAAGAGGCAGGCTTTGAAGATGCAAAAAAAGTATATGTATATCGCTATAACAAAACGAAGGATCTTATAACAAGACTAGATCAGACGGTTTACAAAGTAGGTTCGGATGGCTTTATAGAATTACCGACCGAAAAAGGAATGAAGTATTTAATTCTTCCGAAAAAAATAGCAACGGTTCGTTAATTAATTAGTAGAAGAAGAGAGAAAGTACAGTTTGTGCTTTCTCTTTTTGGTGCAGAATCCGTCAAAAAAGGGCAAGATTTTTAAGTAAAAGAACAAGAATTTTAAAGAAGTAAGGCGAAATCACTGATATGCTAGTATTGGAGTACATACTAAGAGAGGATGGGTATATCAGTGAAAAAAAAGAGGATTACAAAAGAAGTGAAATCTGTGAATGGGATTAAGAGACGACATAGCATACGAATCAAGTTAATGTCTGCTTTTTTAGTGCCAGTGATTCTTTTAATCGTATTGGGCATGGTTTCGTATCAAAATGCATCGCGCGGAATCAAAGAAAATTATGAAGCAGCAATGAATTCTTCTATGAATATGATGGTTCATTTTTTTAATACGGTGGGAGATGCCACAGAGGCAAAGAACCTCCAGTTAACATGCAATGAATCCCTCCAACAATACTTTGGAGGAGCATATGAGGATGATACGTTTGAGGAAACACAAAAAACACAGGAGGCAAGTGCACTTTTATTTTCCACAGCGATGACGGAAAAAAATATAGGCGAAATCTATGTTATCACAAATACCAAAAAATCCATGGGAGCAATCAAAAACAAACTGCCCCAGGACTTGGATACGCAGCTTGAAGGTACAAAGGAGTATACAAGCTTACAAGAGCTTGGGAAAAGCGATACGGTGTGGCTTGGCTATCATACTGGGCTGGATGGCATTGTTGGGAAGACGCAGGAGGATTATAGTCTAAGCTGTGCACATCGGTTTGAAAATAAATATGGGAAAGAGCTTGGTTTTATTATCGTAGATTTGACAAAAGAGTTTATTATTGATACGTTGGCCGATAGTGAGCTGCCACAAGGGAGTATTGCAGTCTTTTTAACGGAGGATGGAAGAGAGCTTACCTATGCGCCCAATGAAGAGAACTTTCAATTGCATGCGGTTTCTTTTGATGCAGGAATCGAAGGCAAACAGTATGTGTCCTATAAGGGATCGAATTATTTGTTCTTAGAAAAAGAGGTCGAAGCGCTGTCGGGAAAAGTGTACACCTTAATACCGGAACAGGCAATCATTTCTCAGGCGGAGCTGGTGAAGCAGGTTACGATGGGGATTGTTGTATTAGGCGTTATACTGGGAATGGCAATCGCTATTTTTCTGGCTCGCTCCATAGGAAAAGCCATCGGTGGCGTCAATCAGGTCTTACGTGAGGGAGCGGATGGTAATCTTACGGTTTTTGTTTCTGGAAAGCGAAAGGATGAGTTTCAATTATTGGGAAGCTGTGCCAATACCATGCTCGAAAATATGAGCAAAATTGTAAAGCGAATCCGCCATGCAGGAGAGAGAATCTCAAAATCATCCTATCAGGTGCTGGATAATGCAAAGCTGCTTACGGATGCAAGTGAAGGGATTTTGACGGCATCCTCAGAGATACGAGAGGGAATTAGCAAGCAGGCGGCCGATACCCAGATGTCTCTCGAGCAGATGAATGATCTTTCCGAGCGGATTGTGAAAATTCTCGATACTACAACCCTTGCAGACCGTGTGGCGGACGATACCAACCTCGTTGTAGAGCAGGGAATTGAGGTGATACACGAGCTTCGAAAAAAGGATGAGGAAACGGTGTTTGTCATAGGCAGCGTGATTCAAAATGTAAATCGCTTAGAAGAAAATTCAAAGGCAATCCACACGTTTGTCCAAACGATTAATGCTATTTCAGAGAGCACGAATCTGCTTGCCTTGAATGCATCGATTGAAGCAGCGCGTGCAGGGGAAGCAGGCAAGGGATTTTCGGTTGTGGCGGATGAAATCCGTAAACTTGCTGCACAGTCAGAAGAAGCCTCCCTGGAGATTAAGACGATAATTGACGAGATGCAAAAGGGAACCAATGAGACCAAGGAGAGTGTAGTACTTGCAAAACAAGCCGTTGAAAATCAAGAGGAATCCCTCCACGATACCGTGGAAAGCTTTCAAATGATTCGGGGAAAGACCACAGAA
>JASKJZ010000152.1 GCA_030154385.1 Clostridiales bacterium | reverse complement strand
TCGCTGAAATTATGAATCATAAGCAGGCGATTACCTACATCAAAGGAAAAAAAGAAGAGTAATTGATTATAATAGCAACTTACATTTCATCAAAGGGTAATAAGATTCCATTTTTTGAAATCATAGGTTCCGTGCAGCGGCTCTGGTCACCGTTCGATTGGAGTCAAACAAACGGATACGGTTTGCCCATTATTGCCACTGGTAAAGAACCAGTGGCTTTTTCTGCCATCGGGTTCAAGAGCAGCAACCAAGGGGATTTGATCAATGCTAGCGTGGGCCATAACCATGCCTCTGGAAGGTAATTTTTGACTGACATCGAGCGGAAGTAAGAGGATGGTGTGTCCCTTAATTTGATGAAGAGTGGTATCAAAGGATAGTTCTGGCATTAGGAAGTCTCCTTTCTTATGTTATGCTATTATTTTATCATAGAAGCGTAACTTTGGGAGATACTATTTAAAAAAAAGATAGGAGTGATGGAATGAAATGGATGAGCAATATATTTTATAAGGGCAAAGGATTCTTTGAAGCGGTTCTTGAATATCCAATCACTGCCTTTTTTTTACTTCTTAGCAGTGCAATTTTTGTGTTTGAAATACACAGTGGAGGAGATTATGAAGTAGAACTTTTTACTTCTATTCTGGGTGCACTCGTAGGAGTGGTTTTGAAGGCTTTTTTTGATCGCTTTTTAAAAAAAGCGCGCTTTCAATTTATCGGTGCGGGAGTGACTCTTTTACTGGTGTGTGGTTATTATTCGCTGTTTCGCATAGTTCCCCAGCAGGCAATGAGAATTCGAAGCCTTGTGCTCTTTTTTCTTCTGTTTCTCGTATTTTTGTGGATACCAACGAATCGACAGCAGCTACCTTTTTCGAAGGTATTTTCCGATGCATTTCAAGCTTTTTTTCAAACACTCTTATATGCAGTTGTATTATTTCTTGGTATGCTTCTTGTTATTTTTACATTTGATCAGCTAGTCTTTTCTTTAGATGAAAATATTTACTCGTATGTCGCAACAATGGTGTTCGTTTTATTTTCGCCCTTATTTTTTCTATCCTTGCTGCCGGATTATCAAAAAAAAGAATTTCCGCACTTTTTTGACATTCTATTAACCTATGTGATAATTCCATTGAGTTTCTTGTTTACCGCTATTTTATATCTCTACATTGGTAAAAATATGATTACCAGAATATGGAATGATACACGGATGGAGCCAATACTGGTAAGTTATGGAATTCTGATTTTGATTTTATATTTCTTAGCGAGCGAAGAAAAAGGGAAAAGTGCTCACTTGTTTCGTTTTCTCGCACCGAAGCTTCTAATCCCTATTGCGCTATATCAAATTGCCGTTTCAACACTTGTGATGCAAGAGGGTGGACTTACAGTCGACCGTTATTTTGTACTTTTGTTTGGTATATTCGCAGTTGTGTCGGGTGTTCTTGCAAGCTTTATCAAACGAGAGAAAAATAGCATTCTGGCAGGAATACTTATTTGTTTTACGCTGGTTTCTTTCGTTCCGCCGTTGGATGCAGTGAGTGTGAGCATTCGCAGTCAAAAGAAACGTTTAGAGTCGTTGCTTGAAACTCGGGGTATGCTTGCCAATCAAGTCCTGCTTGAAAATACAGAATTATCCACGAAGGATAAGGAACAAGTGGTATCGGCGCTTACTTATATCCTAGAGCTAGGGTATGGTGACTCACTAACATGGCTTTTAAAAGACTTTCAAATGGAGAGGGATTTTGAAACAGTATTCGGATTTTCTGCGTATGACGTGCCCCAAAAAGAATGGGAGAGTGTGAGCGTTGCAAGAAGCGAGGCAGCACTGCTTTCGATTGCAGAATATGATTTTTTTATAAGATTTCATTGCAGCCTAGGGCAGAAGGATTCTGAAATTGGGAAAGTTCAAACAGAACAGGGGAAATATGTGCTATGGATAAGAACGATTGGAGGGGAACAAAAAATTGTGTTAGTGGATGAAATGGATGAGGAATTGCTCTCCTTTTCAATCACTCAGATTCGGGAGAGATATCTATCCTATTCAACCGATTTTGTCGAGCTTGCCAAGGAAGATGCCCAATTTTTGGAAGAAAACGAGCGTGTAAAGCTTCTGATTGGGATAAATCAGGGGAACTTTAATAAGGGAGGAGATGACTTCTATTATATGGATGGCGATTTGTTTCTCGAAATCAAATAGCAGTAAGGTATAATATTAGGGTCAGACGGTAGTAAATACCGCTGACCCTGATGTTTTTTGTACGTTTAAGAAACGATTAAGGATGTCAAGTCCTGGTAGAAGCCGGGATATGAAATATCAACACAATCTGCATGAAGAAGTGACGTCTCTCCTTCTGCTATAAGTGCTGCGATGGCAAAAGACATCGCGATACGATGGTCAAGCTTTGTATCGATGACGGCTCCATGAAGTGGACTTCCGCCATTAATGATCATACCATCCTCAGTTGCTATGATATCGGCTCCCATTTTGGTAAGGTTATCAACCATGACATCAATTCGATTTGACTCCTTTACTTTTAATTCCTTCGCATCCTTTATGATAGTCTGCCCCTTTGCCTGTGTTGCTAATATTGCAAGGATTGGGATTTCATCAATAAGGGTAGGAATTAAATCACCATCTATCGTGGTTCCCAAAAGATTCGAAGAAGATACTAAAATATCCGCAACGGGTTCGCTGCCATCCTTATGCACATTGACAAGCGTTAACTTTGCGCCCATCGCCTGCATAACGCGTATCATGCCATCCCTGGTCGGGTTAATACCAACATTTTTAACTAAGACCTCGGAATTTGGGACAAGTGCTGCCGCCGCCATAAAATAAGCGGCAGAGGAAATATCACCAGGAACATTGACCGCTCTTGCATAGAGCTCCTTTGGTGGTGTGACACTGGCGCAGGTTCCCTCTGTCTGCACATCACAGCCAAAATAGGAGAGCATAAGCTCAGTATGGTTTCTCGACCTTGCAGGCTCCCATACTTTTGTAATTCCCTCGGCATAAAGACCAGCTAATAAAATGGAAGATTTGACCTGAGCAGAAGCCACAGGAGAGCGATATTCAATAGCATGCAGTATCGCAGGCAATATGTGAAGCGGCGTGAGGCCGCTGTCCTTTTCGCTTTGTATATTGGCACCCATGAGCCGAAGGGGCGTGATAATACGTCCCATCGGCCGTTTTTGTATGGAGGCATCTCCGTTTAAGGTAGAGGGAAAGGACTGACCAGCTAAGATGCCAGACAAAAGTCTTGTGGTCGTTCCACTATTTCCTACATCCAATAGCTCGCTTGGAGGCATAAGCCCGTGAAGACCTCTTCCGTGAATCTTGATTCGGTCATTTGTTTCCTCGATTGACACTCCCATTTTTCGAAAACAGGAGATGGTAGATAAACAGTCCGCACCGCGTAAAAAGTTGGTTACCTCGGTAATCCCATTTGCAATGGAACCAATCATGACCGCTCGGTGGGAAATGGATTTATCACCCGGAATACTAAGCTCCCCTTTCAGTGAATTTGCGCGTGTTTGTATCATTTAGAGCCTCCTTTTATCGTTCATAAATTGTGTGATTTTGCTTTTTTAATAAAGTAATTGCTTTTTCGTAGGATGTATTGTCGTAGAGTTCAATGCGAAGGACGCCATCTTCAAATTCACGGTTATGAATAATGCCAATGTTTTTTATACTGATATGATGAATGGCAAGCGAAGTCGCAATCGAAGCAATCGCACCTGCTTCATCTAAAATGTCCATATAAATTTCATAGGTACGGCTAATGAAACCAGATTTTTGGGTAGGAATACTATCCCGGCAGTTTTTTGCCGAATCAAAATATGAATAAAGAAATTCTTGTGCTTGGTTTTCAATCGCTTCGCTGACCTGGTCAACGGAAGCCTGAAATAGCTTTAAAAATTTTAATATGCTCTCTGGATTGGTCAGACAAATATTTTGCCACATCGCGGGAGAAGAGGAAGCAATTCTTGTGATATCCTTAAAGCCTCCTGCGGCGAGGGACAGCATTTGATTGGATTCATCATCATTATTTGCGACCAGATTGACCAAAGCAGAAGCTATAATATGCGGCAGGTGACTAATTGCAGCTACGATATCATCGTGCTTTTTGCTATCAAGTGTTATAGGTATCGCATGTGTGCAGGCGATGATTGCATGCATCATAGAAAGATGATCTTCGGTCGTATCCTTTGTCGGTGTCAGGATATAATAGGCATTTTCTAAGAGCCTGGCATTGGAATTGTGATAGCCAATTCGCTCGGAGCCAGCCATTGGGTGCCCACCAATGAAATTTTTTGAAAGACCAAGCGTTCGTACCGCTTCTTCGATATTTCCTTTTACACTTCCAACATCCGTCAATAAGCAGTTGGGTTTCAGGATTTTCTTTAGTACATGTAAATATTCAATGTTTTTCAGGACAGGAGCACATAAAAAAATGATATCACAGAGCGGAAAGTGAATCGTTAGGTCTTCGTCCACTTCGTTTAACACGCCCTCCTCCTTAGCATCTAATAGAGCTTGATTTGGGCGTGTGTGATAATTATATGCAATCATGGTACAAAGCGGATAATTTTCTCGTATGGCACGGGCGATGGAACCGCCAATCAGGCCAAAGCCGATAAAGCCTATTGTACTGGATTCTATCATAGTAGTCTCTCCTATAAGTTTTTATGCATCAATAAAAGGAAGGGGCGAAGTTCTTCCATGAGCTGGTCAAATTGTGCAAAAGTAAGGGATTGCGGCCCATCGGACAGTGCAGTGGTTGGATCTGGATGAGTCTCTATCATAAGACCATCTGCTCCACAGGCCACCGAAGCCTTTGCAAGCGGTGCAACATAGGAGCGAACGCCGGTTGCATGGCTAGGATCAATAATAATCGGTAAATGACTTTTTTCTTTGATGACAGGAATTGCACTTAAGTCCAAAGTATTTCTAGTAGCCGTCTCAAAGGTACGAATACCTCTCTCGCACAATACGACATTTGGATTGCCCTCTGCCATCA
Organism: Clostridiales bacterium; assembly: GCA_030154385.1. Next base: position 1,372 of record JASKJZ010000152.1, on the reverse strand, counting down.
CATACTCTGCGGCGTTGAGCCACTCTTCAATCGTAGCAGATAAGCCGCGCTTTAGCAAGACAGGAAGTCCTGTTTTTCCTGCTTCTTTTAACAGATAAAAATTTTGCATATTGCGGGCGCCGATCTGGAGCATATCTACATATTTGGAAGCAGCATTGATCGCTTCTAGACTGGTAACTTCGCAAACGATGGCAAGACCTGTTTCATCTCTTGCTTCCTTCATAAGCTTTAGCCCTTCTTCCTCTAAGCCTTGGAAGGAGTATGGTGAAGTACGAGGCTTATATGCACCGCCTCGTAAAATTTGTGCTCCCGAGGCCTTGATTGCCTTTGCAGTTTCCATAACCTGTTTTTCACTCTCTACCGCACAAGGACCTGACATAATAACAAAGGAATTCCCGCCAATCGAAGCATTTCCCACTTTTACGATACTTGGAAGGGGATGAAATTTTTTGTTGGATAGCTTATAGCTTTCGGTTACTTCCACAATCTTTTCGACATCTTCGAATAATTCCAGATTTTTATCACGGAGCACGGACTTGTCTCCGACAACACCGATGATGGTTACTTCTTTTCCGGTGGATAGATGTGCACCGAGCTGATGGGTCTCAATTATATTTAAAATCTGACGGATCGAGCTTTCTTTTGCATTGGGTTTCATTACAATAATCATGTGAATATCTCCTTATATAAACGGTTGTTTTCGTACGGACAACTACGATTGTACTATAGGAGATTGACAATGTCAATACTGTGTCGCTTTAAACTGCAACGCTTCAACGTAAAAAATCAAAAGAATTGGCAAAAAAGCATAAAATAGTTGTATTTTCTGAAAAATTTTAGTAAAATATAAACATGAAAAATAATTTGAATTGGAGGAGTTTATTATGGAAACATTTAAGTTTGAGAAAATCCGTAATGTCGCTGTGTTAGGCCATGGAGGCTGTGGTAAGACTACACTGGTCGAAGCCATGGCGTATACAACAGGGATTACGAACCGACAAGGCAAAGTAGAAGAGGGTAATACCATCAGTGACTTTGACAAAGAAGAAGTGAAACGAAAATTCTCAATTACGACATCTGTTGTTCCAATTATATGGGAAGATACCAAGATTAACATCCTAGATACTCCAGGTTATTTTGATTTTGTGGGGGAAGTAGAGGAGGCAATGCAGGTTGCGGATGCTGCAGTTATTGTGATTTCGGCAAAAGCTGGAGTTGAAGTAGGTACGATTAAGTCATGGGAGTTGTGTGAAAAGTATAAGCTTCCCCGGATCTTTTTTGTTACCGATATGGATGATGACAATGCAAGCTACCGTGAGGTAGTCGAATCACTCATTGAGCGCTTTGGAAAAAAGATTGCACCATTCCATTT
>JASKJZ010000151.1 GCA_030154385.1 Clostridiales bacterium | reverse complement strand
TATCTAGATAATGCAACAATTCAGAAAATTCGATTTGCAGATGCGAATTTGGATGGAGTTGTCAAATACGATGTTCAACCACTTTTGAAGTTCGCGCCAATGAATGCGCAGAGTGATTTAGTATACACCACACAGAATCGTAATGTTGCAAAATATAATAACGGCACACTTCAATTTACAGGACAGGGAGAAACAAATGCAGTAGTTAGGGTAAGTGGTACAGATGTATCCGCAGTGCTTCCAATTACAGTATACAAAGATCTTTGTTTGAACAAGGTGGTAACAGTAAGCAGCACGAATACTACTTATCGGGCAGACTATGCAGTTGACACAGATACTACAGTTACCCGTTGGCAGTCGAATACAAACAATCAGGAGTGGATTCAGATAGATATGGGTCAGGCAGTCTCTTTTGATGTCGTAGATATCAGGTGGTACTCGAATGGTGAAGCTTATAATATTCTTACCTCTAATGACGGTGAAAACTGGACAAGCATTAAAGAAGTGACGGGTCAGGCAAGTGGAGCATATGTACGTTACAACTTTGATGAGCCTATAACCGCACGTTATTTGAAGGTACAGGGTATTAGTGACAGTCAGTATTCCATATTCTCTATACGTGCACTGCAAAAATATGGAAGCGGAGAAATTGAGGTGGAGCCTTGGAACTTAGCCCTTGGGAAAATAGCATCATGCAGTACCTATGACCAGAATGACAAGACCAAATATAATGAAAGCTATGCAATTGATGGAAATGAATCAACCAGATGGGCATCACAACGGACAGATGATCAATGGTATGTGGTAGATCTAGTTCAGACAGCTTCTGTGTCGGCAGTCAATATTCTGTGGGAGGCGGCGGCCGGTAAAGAGTATAAGATTCAGATTTCAGATGATGGTGAAATATGGACCGATATGGTTCATGAAACAAGTAACACTGGTGCAGGATGGAGAAAATACAATTTTTCAGAAAAATTTTCAGGACGCTACGTCAGAATGCTTGGAATCAGTCGTGTGGGTTCATATGGTTACTCGATATACGAGTTAGAAGTTATTGGAACAGATCCAAGTGTAAATATTGTAAAAGAAATCAAGGAAATTTCATTATCAAAGAATTATTTGAGTGTAATGAAAGGTCAGTCGGCATCACTTTATGCCATCACAAACCCAGAGGTAAACAGCATCAGCGTGGGATGGGAGTCTTCTGCTCCAGATATTATTTCTGTTTCGGAGGATGGTGTTATTACGGCAATGGCTGCATCCGGAGCGGCAATCATCACTGCTTTCTCCAGATTTAATAAAGAAATCAAAGCCGAATGTATGGTGAGCATCACACCTTATCAGGGAATGCCTGTAAAGGTGGAAGCTGTGAAAATCAAGGATATATCAAAGGATACATTCCAGGTAGGAAAAATGTATAACCTTACGGCAGAGATTCTTCCAGAAAATGCATCCAATAAAAATGTGACCTGGTCTAGCAGTAACCCTAAGGTGGCGCTTGTCAGTGCAGGAGGCCGTATGACAGCGGTTGCAGAAGGGGAAGTTACTATTACGGCAACAAGTACGGCATCAGGACTGACAGATGAGGTTATGCTGAAAATCATAAAGGATGAACAAGAAGACCCTATAAGGGTAGAATCTGTAAAAATCAAAGATATATCAAAAGATACATTCCAGGTGGGAAAAACTTATAAGTTCAGTGCAGAGGTTCTTCCAGAAAATGCATCCAATAAAAGCATAATATGGAGCAGTAGTAATCCTAATGTGGCTCTTATTGATGCAGAAGGCCGTATGACAGCCGTTACAGCAGGAAAGGTTACAATTACTGTAACAAGTGTGGCATCAGGAGTGACAGATGAGGTTATGCTGGAGATCAAAGACGATCAGGAACAAGGCGGATCAACTATTCCTATACCGGGTGACGATAAGAATGAAACTGAGGGTGATACACAAGAAAAACCAACAAAGACCCATGGAGGAACAGTTGTTCTCGACAAAATAGATAGAGTGAAGACCGATATTAAAGAAAATGTATTGGTTTCAGAAGGTATAACTGGTGGATTTTACGATACGAATGGAAGAAAAGTTACCAATGCTATTGTAAAGACAAAGGATGAAAAATATTTTATTCTTGATGAAAATGGCGAAAAATATACGGATTCTATGGTTGAAATTTCCAATGGAACGAAATATATTGCAGGATCAACAGGTGAAGTTGCAAAAGGAACGTTCGTTGTAGTGGATGGTGAAAGATACTATACAACAAAAGGCACTGGAAAAGTAGTTGAAAATAAGTTCTTTAAAGTGAATGGAAATAAGTACAAGTCCGATGAGTCTGGCAAGGTGGTGTGTGGTAGTATAGTAAAAGCAAATGGAGATTTATACTACACAACGAGGAAAACCGGAAAGGTTGTTCAAAATAAAGTGTTCAAACTGGCTGGTAAAAAATATGCAGCATTAAAATCTGGTAAGCTTGCTCAATCACAATGGGTAAAAATTGAGGATGGTAAAAAAGTTTACTGTGATAAAAATGGCGTTATTGTAAAAACAAAATAGCGTTACCTTATATGGAAGGTACGGTGCCATAACGTATTTAGTTATTGCACCGCACTTTTTAATTTATTTCAACTGCTGGAATAAAAGGCAGGTTTTAATTTTCTATGAGTGGATAGCTTATCTAATAAGTATCTTTTTGGATACTAAGATACTTATTAATGCCTACTTGTTAAAAAGAGGCGTTGTATTAGAATAATATCGAATGCTCAGAAAATTAAGAAGAAGAAAAACATGGAACACCTAGATCAAACAATTGAAAAACTAAATACACGCTGTTCAGAGTGCGAAAGATATGGAACCAATCAATGTGATAAAAAGAGTTGCAATATAGGTTTTCCTATTTGAAGATCGAGAAAATGCAGACAGATGATAAAATGGTTTTTTAAGATCAAGTATCTCAGATCGCCATCATTTTCTCCTTGACAGACAAAATACACGGTGTTATATTTGATATAGAACAAATAAACATTTTGTCAGAAAAGAGGTTTCGCATGAATATCAATAAATTTACACAAAAATCGTTGCAGGCGGTCAATGAATGCGAAAAGATTGCATATGACTTTGGCCACCAGGAAATTGAACAAGAGCATTTGCTCTATAGTCTTCTTACGATTGAGGATAGCCTGATTAAGAAGCTGATTGTAAAAATGGAGATTGATCCCGATGTGTTTTTAGCACAGGTAGAAGGGCTATTAAAGAAGCGGCCAAAGGTGTCGGGCGGGCAAGTCTATATTGGAGCGATGCTAAATAAGGTGTTGATCTACGCAGAGGACGAAGCAAAACGGATGAAGGATGCTTATGTTTCAGTCGAGCATTTATTCCTTAGCATGCTAAAAGAGCCAAACCGCGAAATGAAGGAATTGTTTCAGAGCTTTCGCATTGACAGAGAACGGTTCTTGCAAGCATTGTCTACAGTTCGGGGAAATCAGCAGGTGACAAGTGATAATCCAGAGGCGACCTACGATACCTTAGAGAAATATGGGTATGATTTGGTGGAGAGAGCAAAGGATCAAAAGCTTGACCCAGTAATTGGAAGGGATGCGGAAATTCGCAATGTGATTCGGATTCTTTCGCGAAAATCAAAAAATAATCCCGTCTTAATTGGAGAGCCTGGTGTTGGAAAAACGGCTGTTGTAGAGGGACTTGCACAGCGTATTGTAAGGGGAGATGTGCCCGAGGGACTAAAAAATAAAAAACTGTTTGCACTGGATATGGGAACCTTGGTTGCTGGGGCGAAATACCGAGGTGAGTTTGAGGAGCGCTTAAAGGCGGTACTCGATGAAGTAAAAAAGAGCGAAGGCGAAATTATATTATTTATCGATGAGCTTCACACCATAGTAGGAGCGGGAAAAACGGAAGGTGCGATGGATGCTGGAAATATGTTAAAACCTATGCTGGCAAGAGGAGAGCTTCATTGCATCGGTGCCACTACCTTAAATGAATATCGCATGTATATTGAAAAGGATGCGGCTCTGGAGCGAAGATTCCAGCCGGTTATGGTGCAGGAGCCAACCGTAGAGGATACCATATCAATTCTTCGCGGACTAAAGGAGCGCTATGAGGTGTTTCATGGGGTCAAGATTACGGATGCGGCTCTTGTGACCGCCGCGACCCTTTCACACCGCTATATTACCGACCGATTTTTGCCAGATAAGGCGATTGATTTGGTAGATGAGGCCTGTGCGCTGATTAAGACGGAGTTAGATTCCATGCCAACCGAACTTGACGATTTGCAGCGTCGGATTATGCAGATCGAAATTGAAGAGGCAGCGCTAAAAAAAGAGACCGATCATGTCAGTCAGGAAAGGCTTAAAAATCTCCAGCGTGAATTAGCCGAGCTTCGGGAGGACTTTGCCAGTGCAAAGGCCAAATGGGATAATGAAAAGGCTTCGGTGGAGCGGGTTCAAAAAATCAAGGAAGAAATCGAAGCACTAGGAAATGAAATCGAGCTGGCAAAACGAAACTACGATTTAAATAAGGCAGCAGAGCTTCAATATGGAAAGCTCCCAGAGCTTACCAAAAAATTAGAGCAGGAGGAAGACCGCGTAAACAGACAGGAGCATGAGCTGGTGCATGAAAACGTGTCCGAGGAAGAGATTGCAAAAATCATTTCTCGCTGGACGGGAATTCCGGTTGCAAAGCTGACGGAAAGTGAACGCGCAAAGACACTTCATCTGGACGAAGAGCTTCATAAGCGAGTGGTAGGACAAGAAGAAGGGGTTGTGAAGGTCAGTGAGGCCATTCTTCGCTCAAAAGCAGGTATAAAAGATCCAAGTAAGCCAATCGGTTCGTTCCTATTCCTTGGACCGACTGGCGTGGGAAAGACAGAGCTAGCCAAAAGTTTGGCAGCCTCTTTGTTTGATGACGAGCAAAACATGGTTCGTATTGATATGAGCGAGTATATGGAAAAGTATTCCGTATCCCGCCTGATTGGAGCGCCTCCTGGATATGTGGGATACGAGGAAGGCGGACAGCTGACAGAGGCAGTGCGAAGAAAACCATATTCGGTTGTTTTGTTCGATGAGATTGAAAAAGCGCATCCCGATGTCTTTAATGTATTGCTCCAGGTTCTTGACGATGGTCGGATTACCGATTCTCAGGGGCGCACAGTGGATTTTAAAAATACTATCCTTATTATGACCTCTAACCTTGGATCAGCCAATCTGCTGGCAGGAATTGATGAAGATGGAAGCATAAAGGAGGCCGCAGAGCAGGAAGTGATGTGTGAGCTGCAAGGATATTTTCGCCCTGAATTCTTGAATCGTTTGGATGAAATCATATTATTCAAGCCGTTAACAAGAGAAAACATTGGAGGTATCATTGATCTTTTAATGGAGGATGTGAACCGACGGATTGCAGATAAGGAATTGCAACTTGTACTTACGCCTGAGGCGAAACAATTTATGATTCAAGAAGCCTATGATCCAATCTATGGGGCAAGACCACTGAAACGTTATCTGCAAAAGCATGTGGAAACCTTAACCGCACGCTTAATACTAGAGGATCGGGTAAGACCTGGAGATACGATACAAATAGTGGTAGAGAACAAAGCCTTGGTGGCCAGGATAAATGATTAAGAAGCATAAATAAACAGGAAAAAGCATTCGAAAATACCATGATACAATCAAGTGGTATCCGAATGCTTTTTCTGATTTTTTAATTGAACACTTGCAATGAATTGATTTTCTTCGGTTTTAAAAAAGACCAGACCGTCGTACTTTTTTGCAATTGTTTTGACAATTTGAATCCCAATTCCATGCAGTTGCTTGTCCTTTTTTGTTGTAAGCAAGGTCGGATTTAAGGATAGCACATCGCTTGTGGTATCATTTCGAAGCGTAACGGAGAGGTAGCTTCCATATTCTAAGATTGCAAGCTTCATGTTTTTTTCGGACGATGCTTCACAAGCTTCCATGGCGTTATCGCAAAGATTTCCCAGTATGCTGCAAATGTCAAAATCAGAAATATATAAGTGCGTTGGAACATGCGCCTCAATGGAAAAGGAGATGTCTTTTTCTTTGGCAATCGCAAGCTTTGTGTTGAGCAACGCATTGATGCTATGGTTACCAAAATCAAGTGATGGAGCGAGTGGCTGAGCCTCCTTAAGTGCAAGGAAGTACGTAGAGAGCTCCTCGTAGTTTTGTTCCTGCAATAAGATATCCATGCATAAAATATGATTTTTTAGTTCGTGGCGAAGCTTACGCAAATTTTCATAAAGTTGATTGATTTCCTGTAAATGCCTTTGCTCTAGCTGCAATTGCTGATTTTCCAGAGAGTATTGCAGCTTACTGTTGTATTGCGCGATGGAG
>JASKJZ010000150.1 GCA_030154385.1 Clostridiales bacterium | reverse complement strand
AGTTAAGCTAATATATGATGACAAAAAAAGTATCGAAGACTTGTCTTCGGGGGATACTCCGGATATCTTCTGTTTCTTTGATGACAACGAATATAATCGGATGTTGTCAAAAGGACTCTTTACGGACCTTTATGGCATATTCAACCAAGATGATGATTTTAATCGAGAGGAGTACCTTACGAATCTTTTTTCGGGATTGGAAAACGATGGAAAATTATATCGTATATGTCCCGTCTTTGATTATGATACATTTCTGGGCAAGGCAAAGTATTTTGAGGCCAAAAAGGATTGGACACTGTCAGAGGTAGAAGCATTGGCAAGTCAACAGGCCAATCCGCTGCCTGTGTTTAGTAAAAAATTGTCCAGAGAGGATATTTTAAAAACCTATACCTTATTTTTACTCGGAAAAAATATCGACTATGAAAAAAAGAGTGTTTCGATTAATCATGATGAACTTTCGAAATATTTAGAACAGTTTAAGCAACATCCAAAAGGATGGCAAGGTAGTAGTATGGATCAAGAAGCAAAACAAGCAATGTTATTTGACTATAATGACCCTTCTTTTTATGAGTTTCATAATTTAGAGAAGAAAATATGCAAAGACGAGCTAGCCTTTGTTGGTTTTCCGGGGAGTGAAGGAAGTAAGAGTGTATTTCTGCCAAAAATGGAATTTGCAATATCCAAAGATTGTAAATACAAAGACGAGGTTTGGAATTTTATAAAAAGATTTTTTCAGGAGGATTATCAAAATTCAGAAGAAATTATGCCCTATCTTCCAGTTAAAAAGAATGCGATAGAAAATCGATTGAAGGCTGTGAAAAGGGAAACGGGATTAACAAATCTTGAAATAGACCAGATTATGGATTTCCTTACAAGTTTAAGTTGTGTGGGTCTGGATGATAAGCAGATAAATAAAATCATGCAAGAAGAGGCAGAGCGCTTTTATCGAGGAGAGCAAACTGCGAATGAGGCGGTGAGTCATATTCAGGATCAGATACAACAATATATAAAATGACGCAGTTTGTGCTTCCACAATCCTAAAAACAGGTGATAAAATAGCAGGGAGGAAATATGGCAATCACATCCTATCAGATTTTTTTAACTGTAACGGAGCAAGGCAGCTTTATCAAAGCATCGCAAATTTTGAACATTACGCCGTCTGCAATTAGCCATTCGATTGCAGTATTAGAAAAAGACTTTGGTGCGCCTCTTTTGATTCGTGGGAAACAGGGAGTGAGCTTGACGACCTATGGAGAATCAATTCTGCCATATGTGCGTGAGGTCTTACAAAGTGAAATCAATTTACGGCAGCAGGTGGATGCACTACATGGATTGGAGCGAGGAAGGATACGAGTCGGTTGTTTTAACAGTATTTGCAATACGCATTTACCAATCTTAGTAAAGCGATTTCACGAACGCTACCCAAACATACAAATTCAAATTTTTCAAGGAACCTATGCCGACGTGATTGAATGGTTAAAAAACGGACTGATTGATCTTGGCTTTTTATCCAAGGCGAGTGCAAAAAACATTCTGCCCCTTCGCTGCATCTATCAAGACGAGCTGTTTTGTCTTACACCCATTGGATTTAAAGGAAAGCATAAGGACTTTATTACATCAGAGGAAATACAGCAGATGGATTTTGTATCCCAGCAAGAATCGACGGATTCTGATATCGGGCAATACTTAGAAAAACATCGGATACAAGTCAGGTCAAGCTGCTATGTATCCGATGATCTGGCGGCGATTTCCTTGATAAGCAACGGCTTTGGAATCGGTATTATGCCAAAGCTTGCACTTGACAATATTGAGTATCCGGTTTCCAGATACTCCCTTTCGCCAAAGGGTTATCGTATGATTGGAATTAGCCACAAAGAAAAGAATTTGTCACCAGCAGCAAAGCGATTTTATGAGTTCACGCTGTGGCTCTATGAGACGGAGTGTCTGTTTACTTCTTAAAGGATAGACAGTAGGCTGCGATAGCATCTGCCATAAATTGTGCGGTGCCGACTCCATTTTTATCAATGTTCATTTGAAAGCGGGAATCGGCGATATACATCTGTCCGAGTCCAGAGAGGATTTCTAGGGTACAGGTATAGAAATTTGCCGTGATAAAGGATTGCCATTTTTTTACTAGGGCGAAGGCATCCTTGCTGTCTGGTGCTTCTAGTCGGTGGGCGGCAAACTCTTTTAGGAGAGCAGCGCCTTCTTTGTTTTGAAGATTCCACTGCTCCTTGCTGTAGCTTGCGGTTTTTTCTTCGTATTCTTGGTAGGCACGCGTGGTACCCCACCGTTCTTTTGCCTCTTTGGCATATTCATTCTTCGCTTGTTCTAGCTCTGTTTGGTCAAATGCTTGAAAATTCATAGTTCGATCTCCTTTTATGCGGTCGTTAAGTAGCTGAATCAATTGATCCATGCGTGCACGCTTTTTTAAGAGCAAATCTCGTTGTTTACAAAGGGCTTCTTCTTTTTTATAGGCTGGATTTTCCATGATTGATTTAATTTCTTGCAAGGAAAATTCGAGCTCTCGAAAGAAGAGGATTTGTTGGAGGGTTTCGAGCGAAGTATCATCGTATAGCCGATAACCGGCCTCTGTGATTTCACTAGGTGGCAAAAGACCAATTTCGTCGTAGTAATGGAGTGTTCTCACGGTGATACCCGTTCGCTTTGCAACCTCGTTTATTTTCAACTATAAAACCTCCCTTTGGTGGATTATTGTTCTTATTATTGTAGTGGTTAACCATATATCTGAGTTCTTCATAAAAGTTACACTTGCAAAAATGAATTTGAAATATTTTTCTGAAAAGTCCGATTTATGGGCTTTTTTTTGTTGCATTTTATTTTTGTTTATGGTATGATTAGTGTAACGGTTACACTATGTGGAGGGTGAGTTATGTATCATGATTTTACAGTTAAAATACCAGATATCAAAGGTAAAATTATCATTAAGAAAAAGGGTGGTTCGTCCTATGCTCTCTATGAATATGGAAGAGATTATAAGCCTGAAAAAAAATATACCATTCCCAAGCGAACAATTATTGGTAAGATTTCGGAACAAGATTCTTCACTGATGTATCCAAATGAGCGTTATCAAGAATATTTTCCAGAAGCTGTTTTTCCAGAAGAAAGACCAGAAGCTTATCGAAGCTGTTGTCTTAAGATTGGCACTTACATCGTCATTGATAAGATTCTTGAGGAATACAAACTCAAAGACCAGTTGAAAAAACATCTCGGCAATGATTATGGACTTTTTATGGATCTTATGGCTTATCTAATCGTAGACGAGGAGAATGCTGGGCAGTATTATCCTGATTTTGCTTACTGTCATCCTTTATTTTCAGATAAGATGAAAATCTATAGTGATGTGAAAGTGAGCCGGTTGTTCTCTTCCATTACCAGGAATCAAAGCAATGCTTTCCTAGATGACTGGAATAAAAAGAGAGACCACAAACAGCGGATTTATGTCTCCTACGACTCTACGAACAAGAATTGTCAAGCGGGTGACATCGATATCCTCGAATTCGGAAAAGCAAAGGTGGGTCAAGGAACTCCGATCTTTAATCTTGCGGTTGCATATGATTGCAATAATCGCATTCCGTTGCTCTATGAGGAGTATCCAGGATCGATCAATGATGTTTCACAGTTTCATTTTATGATAGATAAAGTCAATGAATATGGTTACAAGAATGTTGGTTTCATTTTGGACAGAGGTTATTTCAGTAAGGATAATATTATGTACATGAAGGAAAAAGGATATGAATTTATCATCATGGCCAAAGGATGCCGGAAACTCGTTTCATCGATGGTCGATGATGTTCGTGGTACTTTTGAGACAAATCGTTCCTGTTCCATTCGACCCTATCGTGTCTATGGAACAACAAGAACTGAAAAGCTCTATCCAGAGGATACGGAAAAGCGATGTTTTCATATTTACTATAATCCTTCAAAGCAGGCTGCGGAGAGGGAACAACTTGAGCAGAAAATCGATCGATATAAAGAATTCATCCAAAAGAATGAAGGAACGGATCAGAAATTTGGGAAAACATATCAAGATTACTTTGACTTTACTTATGACAAAAAGGGGATTCTTCTGTATGCTACAGAAAAATCAGATGTGATACAGCAAGAGTTGGAACTGTGTGGCTATTTTTGCATTATCACATCAGAAAATATGACCGCGGAAGCTGCACTAATCAAATATAAGGGAAGGGATATCTCGGAGAAATTATTTAGTGCAGACAAATCATTCCTAGGCTCAAAGAGCATGCGTGTACAAAGCGCAGAATCTATGTCCGCCAAGCTTTTTCTTGAATTTGTAACATTGATTGTTCGTAATCGGATCTACAATCTATTGAAAGAAGAAATGATGAGAATTGAAATAAAACCGAACTATCTAACGGTTCCAGCAGCTGTTAGAGAGCTGGAAAAAATTGAGATGGTGAGAAGGAATAAAGGAAGTTATCGGTTGGATCATGCTGTTACAAAAAAGCAAAAGGATATCCTGGCTGCGTTCGGTTTGGGTGCAGATGATGTGATTCGCAAAGCAAATGAAATAAGTCAACTATTGAAAGCAGGCATGTCTATGGCAGACCTTGCAGAAGAGGAGGATACAGATGGCGAGACAGAAATCAATCGCTTCGATTGAAGCAGATATTAACAAAACTAAAACGGAATTGAACAAAGTGCAAGAAAAGTATGATAGACTTTCCTCAGAGCTGCAAAAATTACAAAAACAACGCCGTGATCAAGAGACAAGGCTCCTTCTTGATGCATACGGTAAAAGTGGAAAAAGCTTTCACGAGTTGATGATATTTTTAGGGGTATAAATACCCCTAAAACGGACTTAGTGTAACTTTGGTGAAGAGTTCAGGATATAAGAGATATTACACTATGACGTAGCGTAAGAGTCAAGCATATTTTTTATTATGCCTCATTATGCTCCCAGTCTCATCTTGACAGGAGCTTTTTTAAGTAACCTTCATTTAGTAAATGCACGGTTTCAAATTTCCCCTGATAGAAGACTGCCCAGTTATTAAAGATGCAGGGAAGCTCTTTCGCTTTTTTTAGAGAATCAACGGCAATTAAGGTAAGGGGAATTTGATTGTTCTTACAGTAAGTGCTGACTTGCTCTATGCAATTTGGGATATAAGGGCATTGTTTACTGTAATAGATTACAAGTCCCTCCTCGTTTGTCGTCTGTTTTTTTACTTGCGCTCCAAAGTGCGGGCGGCTTTCATCAAAGGACAGTGCCATGAGTTCATATTCCCCAATGGTATCAACGACGGCAAAGCCGTGTTTTAGGAGGAACTTTTTATCGCTTAGGAAAGGCATTTTCTTTTTTGAGCTTAGGATACAGATGCCCGATTTTTTTGTTGCCTTTGCATCCTCGATGCAATAAGAAAGCAACTCTTTTGCATGTCCTTTGCCTTTGTAGGAGCCAGATACCCAAAGGCAGTAAATATAGAAATAATTTTTACCTACGATTGGAACCCATGCCGTTTCAAGGGGAGCGTACTCGATAAAGACCTTTGTTTTTGCATCCAGTTTTCGAAATACATGACCTTCGAAAAGACGTTCCGCTAGCCACTCTTTTTTTGCTGTAACACCGCATTGATGCTTTTTATCTGCAATCGCGCAGCATACATGTTCCTGTTCTAGATTATCAGGTGTAAGATTACGATAGGATGGATTCATTTTTTACCTTTCCTTTGCAATAGTAGAAGAGTGCTACTTGAGCGCAATATAAAGATTGATGTCAGCCTCTTCAAAATCGTCATTTAGATATTCTTCAAAATCTCCAGAAAAGCTTCGGTCTAAATCCATGCGCCATATTTCATTCCATGCGTCTGCAACCGCGCGCTCCATATGTCCGTGTACGCTAAATTTTGCATAACGGCCAGCCGGGATTATCTTTGTGGTGAGGGTATCATTTTCCGATTTCGATACTTCTACGCCAGCCGTAGCGGTATAGCTGTTTTCATCATAATCCGAATACAGACCAATGGCATAATCATTGACCTTATTTTTTATCGTAGCATGAATGCCTTCCTGGTAAAGCGATGACCAAAGACCTCCTATTTTCTCTCCCATTTTGGGATCTTCATTGCTTGTCTTTGTACTTACTCCTACCACGATTTTTTCTGCTAATGTTACAATTTCATAATTCATACGAACTACCTCCTTTTATTTGATGTAGTCAGTATAAAACACGTAATATGACAACAACATGTCATATTACGAATAGAGATGTAACATTTTTTTAAGTTCCTCCGCTATGCTGCTACGAACTTCTATTGGGGAAAGAACTTCGCAGTCCGCTCCAAAGGAAGAAAGATAGGGAAATAGCCAATCACCAGCAGGATAGAGGGTTTCCACTATAAAATTACCATTGGCATCCTTTGTATA